>CAMZDH010000052.1 GCA_947305345.1 uncultured Lachnospiraceae bacterium
TGATCGCTTCGAACAGACCGTCGCGGAGGCCGAACATTTTCATCTTGGAGTAAGGCTGGCCCTTCTCATCAAACGCGAAGCGCTCCTTGGTCGCAAGGCTCTTGACCCTGGGATCGTCCTCTTTCTTCAAAAGGACTTCGGGCTCGCGGCCGGGTTCCATCGAAGCGACGTGCTGGTTGGAATACATGAGATCCGCGATCACGTTCGGGTTCTTGTCGAGGTCCATTCTCGGAGACAGGTCATCGTTGATCGCGAGCTTGATGATCTCGGTCATGCGGTTCACGACGAAATTGTCGATCTCATCGAATTCCTTCGCGGTAGCGACTTTACCCTTCACCATCTTGTTGCGGTATGCAAGGATCGGATCCGCTTCCTTCCAGGCTTCGATCTCCTCCGGTGTACGGTAAGTCGAAGAATCGGACGGAGAATGTCCGGATATACGGTAGGTCACGACGTCCAGGAGGCACGGGCCCTTGCCGGCTTCCAGCAGCGCTTTCTGACGGCCGACGGCGTCGATGACCGCGAGCGGATCGTAACCGTTGACGCGCTCCGCGTGCATTTCGTCCGGATCAAAGCCGGCGCCGAGGCGCGCGGGCATGTCGAAGCCCATCGTCTCGCCTCTCGTCTGGCCGCCCATGCCGTAGAAGTTGTCAAACACGTTGAACAGGATCGGCATGCCCTTTCCGGCGCCGTCGTTCCAGAGCTTCTTGATCTGGTCCATGTTCGCGAAGTTCAATGCTTCCAGCACGGGGCCGCGGCCGGTCGCGCCGTCGCCGAAGTTCGCGACCACGATGCCCTTCTTGTTGTTCGAACGCTTGTAGAGTGCAGCGCCGAGCGCGATCGGGCCGGAGCCGCCGACGATCGCGTTGTTCGGCATGATGCCGAACGGAATGAAGAACGCGTGCATGGATCCGCCGAGGCCCTTGTTGAAGCCGGTCGTCCGCGCGAAGACTTCCGCGAGCGCGCCGTACAGTAAGAAGTTCTGCGCGAGTTCCTTGACGTTCTTGTATGCGGTATGCTCTTTGACAACCTTCAGGGTCTCGCCGCCCAGGAACTCCTCCATGATTTTCGTGAGTTCTTTTTCGGACAGCTTATGGATCGAGGACAGGCCTTTCGCGAGGATCTCGCCGTGGCTCCGGTGAGAACCGAACGTCAGGTCGTCGATGTCCAGGTTGTACGCTTCGCCGACCGCGGAAGCCTCCTGGCCGATCGACAGATGCGCGGGGCCGGGGTTGTGATATCCGACGCCGTTGTATTCGCTCTTCGTCTTGATATCGTTGAGCATGGTCTCGAACTCGCGGATCGTGCGCATGTCGTGATAAATGCGGAGCAGCTCGTCCTTTCCGTACTGCTTCTTCTCTTCCGCAACGGTCTTTTTGTACTGGTTGACCGGGATGTCGTTAAAATGGATGAACTCCGGCTTGAAGACCTGATTCGGATCAACGTATTGACTCTTTGGCATGGTTTTTTATCTCCTTCTCAAGATTTTTTATAATGCAGGATCGGGGAGCCCCCGTTCTTCATGGATCAAAAGACCGCTTCGCGGATGACCTCGCAGACCGTCGGATGCGGGAAGACGCATTTCTGAACGTCCTTCGCGCGCATTTTCCGGTCGACCATCATCGCCGCGCCGTAAATCATTTCGGAGGCGTAGCTGCCGTAGATGTGGACGCCGAGCACCGTCTCGTGTTCCGCGTCGAGCACCATCTTGAGGATGCCCTTGCCGCCTTCGTTTTCCGCGAGGTACCGGCCGCTGTAGCGCAGCGACACGGTCTTGATCTTCGTGTTCAGGTTCTTCTCCTTCGCGGATTCGGTGGTTTCGCCGACGCTCGCGACCTCGGGGTTCGTATAGATGACAGACGGGATCGCATTGTAATTGACCCGCTCATGGCCGCCGGTCATGTTCTCGACCGCGACTTCGCCCTCACGGTACGCCGTGTGCGCGAGCATGATCTTGCCGTTCACGTCGCCTGCCGCGTAGACGCCCGGGACGTTGGTCTTCATGTATTCGTCGGTCACGATCGCGCCGCGCTCGGTGAGCACGCCGATGTTTTCCAGACCGAGATCCTTCGTCGACGCGCGCCGTCCGATCGAGACGAGCACCTTGTCCGCTTCGACGGTCTTGTCTTCGCCGTTCAGCTTGTAAGCGACCTTGCCGTCCTTGATCGACGTCACCTGCGCGCCGAGCAGGAAGTTCACGCCGCGGGAGGCGTATTCCTTCTGGAGGAGATTGCTGATCTCTCGCTCCGTGGGACCGGCAATGTGATCCAGCATTTCGAGCACCGTGACTTCCGTGCCGATCGAATTGAAATAACTCGTGAATTCAAGGCCGATGACGCCGCCGCCGACGACCGCGAGCTTCTTCGGGACTTCCTTGAGATCGAGGATCTCCCGGTTCGTCAATGCGAAACCGGACTTTAAGGAATCGAACAGGCCGTCGATCGGGGGAAGCGTCGGCTCCGAGCCCGCGCAGATCAGGAGCCGCGCGGCTTCGAGCACCTGCTCGCCCGCCTGCACCTGGAACGCGTCGCCCTTTTTGCCGAGGATCTTCGCCGTTTCCGTCACGACGTCGATCTTCCCGGCCTTCATCTGGGCGGCAACGCCGGAGACCAGCGTCTTCACGACCTTGTTCTTCCGGTCAATGATCGCCGCGTGGTCGAGGCTCGCGCCTGTGAACGTCACGCCGTAATCTTTCGAATGCTTCGCGTAGTCGTAGATCTTCGCCGAATACAATAACGTCTTCGTCGGGATGCAGCCCTCGTTCAGGCAGACGCCGCCGAGCGCGCGTTTTTCGACCACACAGGTTTTTAAGCCCTTCGCCGCGGCCTTTGAAGCGGCATTGTAACCGCCCGGACCGCCGCCGATGACCAACAGATCATACATGGATAAGCCTCCTTATTTCGCTAAAAGCTGATCAAAGTTCTCAAGGTTCTTGACGAGTGCCTGCAGGAACCGTGCGCCCGGCGCGCCGTCCACCGCGCGGTGGTCGATCGTGAGCGACAGGCCCATCGCGGGATACATCGTCAAGGAACCGTCCTTTCCGGCCTTGACGCGGTTCGTAATGCCGCAGACGCCTAAGATCGCGACCTGAGGCGGATTGATGACCGGTGTGAAATGCTCAATGCCGAACGATCCCAGATTCGTGACCGTGAAGGACGCGCCCTGGAGCTTGTCGGGGCTGATGTGCCCTTCCTTCGCTTCGTTGATGACTTCCCTCGCTTCGATCGAGAGCTGATTGAGCGACAGCTTGTCCGCGTTGAAGACCGTCGGGACGAGGAGTCCCCGCGAGGTGTCGACCGCGATGCCGAGATGGACGTTCCGGAACTGGCGGATCTTATCGTCCAGGAAATGCGCGTTGAGGTCCTTGAAGTCCACGAGCGTCTTCGCCGCCGCGAACATCAGAATATCGTTCAGCGTAATGTTCGCAAGGCCCATTGCTTCGCCGCAGGCCTTGATGCCTGCGCGGTACTTCTGGACCGCCGTCGCGTCAAAGGTCGTGTTGAGGGTGAGCTGCGCGCCGTTCGCAAGCGAATCGTGCATCGACTTCGCGATGACCTTCCGGACGTTCGAAAGCTTGATGTCCTCGTAATCGGCTTCGGAAACGGCCGGCGCTGCTGCCTTGGGCGCAGCGGGCGCTGCCGCCGCTTTTTCGACCGGGCCGCGGTCCAAGAGAGCTTCGACGTCGCGCTCGATGATCCTGCCTTCCGGGCCGGTCGGCGAAGCGTCCTTATAATCGACGCCTGCCTGTGCCGCAAGGGCCTTTGCCCTCGGAGACGCAAAAACTTTGCCGTCCGTATTTGCCGCTGCCGTCACAACGGGCGCAGCGGGTGTTTCAGGCTTCGCTTCCGCTGCCGCCGGAGCTTCGGGCGCTGCTTCCGCTGCCGGCGCCGGCGCCGCACCTTTCGCCGTGAACGCGGAAACGTCCTCGCCGGCATTTCCGATCACACAAACATTTTCAAGACAAGGGACTTCGTCCCCTTCCTGGTAAAGAATCGCCAACATCGTGCCGGAAACCTGGGCCACTTCGTCAAAAGACGATTTGTCGGTCTCATAGGAGAACAGGATGTCGCCCTCCTTGACTTCGTCGCCGACCTGCTTTGCCCAGCTCGTAATGATACAGCTTTCTACGCTCTGGCCCTGACGCGGCATAATCACTGCTGTTGCCATAAATAGCCTCCTTTATGTATATTGAAATGCATTATTATGTAACGATCAGACGGACGCCGGCCGAAACGCAGGCCTTCCGGACCTCGCTTCCGGGCTCCTTGTCCGTGATCAGAATGTCGATGTCCTTCAGCTCCGCGAACGTGTTCGGCATGCTCTTTTCGAGCTTCCCGGACTCCACGAGCATCACCACGATCCGCGCCTTCTGGACGACCGCGTTTTTCACGAGACTCTCGTTGTAGTTGCCGGAGGTGAAGCCGCATTCCAAGGAAAAACCCGACGGCGAAATGAACGCGACGTCGATGTTCGTGCCTTGGACGTAATTCTGCGCCGGCAGCCCGGAAAGCGACAGATTGCTCTTATTCAGGCTTCCGCCGATGATGTTGACCACGATGTTGTCCCGTTTCACAAGCGCCAGCGCGATGTTCGGGTCCGAGGTCGAGATCGTCAGCTTCGAATCCGGCAGATGCGGCACCATCTGCATCAGCGTCGTACCGGAATCGAAGAACAGCGAACGGCCGCTCTCAATATAACGGACCGCCGTTTTCGCGATCTTCTCCTTGCCCTCGATGTTCTCCAACGAGCGTTTGTAATAGGAATCTTCCAGGGTCAGCGTGATGAAATGCATGGCGCGCGCGCCGCCGCGGACCTTGATGACGTCCCCGCGGTCTTCAAAATATTCGATATCCCGCCGAAGCGTCATGCTGGAGACTTCAGGAAAGCGCTCCTCGAGTTCCTGAAGCGAAGTGAACGGCTTTGAGATCAGGATCTCCCGTACTTTTTCTCTTCTCTGGTTGCTCATGGTATCGTCCTCTCTTTTTCTGTGAAAAAGCCGGTTTCGGATTGTGAAAATGTGTGCAAATAATGTTAGAATTCACATTTTCTATGTGAATTCTATCACTTTCACGGGTCGTTGTCAAGCATTCCCGCTACAAATATATAATAAAAAAGCAGGGGCGCGCGCCCCTGCATATGGTCATATTCACTATCGTCGAACGCCGCGGCGGCTTTGTAATCCTCCTCCGAAGGCAGTCCCTTGTTGATGAATATCCAGGAGGCCGCGCAGTGGAACTCTTCCTCCGCGACCTGGATCTTCAGCTCGTCCGCGACGGCCTTCACCAGACCGATCGTCGATTTTCCGGACGCCGACGTGCTGAAGTTCACGATCTCGCCGATCCTGTCCTGATTTCTCTTTAAAAATTCCTTGACCTCCCGGTCGATGTTCGCGGCGTACATCGCGTTCACGAGGAACAGCCGGTCGACAGGCGCCGAAAGATCGTTC
>CAMZDH010000053.1 GCA_947305345.1 uncultured Lachnospiraceae bacterium
GATCTCCTTTTCCGCGGATAAGGGATGGATCATGTTCGCGACGGCGCCGATGAGATTGACGGCATAAAACAGATAGATCGCCTGCGGGCAGTTCGGCAGCGCGATCGTGACGCGGTCATTCTCCCGTACGCCGATCGTGCGGAGCGCCCTTGCGGTCGTCCGGATCTTCTCGATCAGGGTCTTGTACGTCGTGGATTTCCCCATAAAATCAAAAGCAACATGATCGGGATACTTTTCCGCGATGCGGTTCACGGCCTCGAACATGGTGCCTTCAAAATAGTTCAGGGAAAAGGGGATGTCGCCTAACTGGTCTTTCCAGGGCGCTTTGGGCTGGGTATTATCCATAAAATGTCCTCTTTGGCCTTGCAGTCTGAATGTTGTCAATCCACGGAAATTGTGGTAAGTTAACTACTGATCTTCAATTCCGAACGAAAGGAATGCAGAATGCTTTCACTTACGATCGTCTCCGTCAAACAGATGACGTCCCTGATCTTCGCCAAGGACGCGCTGGATCCGTTTCTTCTGAAAACAGCGGTCATCCGGCGCGGCTTTCGTGCGGAATTCGACGGCCGGACGTCCGACGGGACCATCCTCTGGAAAGAGATCCGTCCGGCGGTCCTCGAACTCCTGAAGGGCGAAAAACGGCCGGAATACTTTAAGCTGGTCTTTCTGACCGCGCCGGAAGCGACGGAAAAGCTTGTGGAAAAGTCCGGTTTTACAGACTGCCCCGTCACTTCCTTTTCGCTCAATTTCACCTATCAGAACGATTCTTTAAGTCTCACGACCGGCGTCGCTTACGAGGGATTCACGCTCAGCAAGACCGCTGAAAAAGCGTGGGATAATGCCGTCCTCCGTTTCCTCGAAAAAAACGCGGTGCCGGTCCGTGAGACCGATGCTTAATCCTGTTCCGCCTCCTGCTTCAGGCGGATGAAGTCCGCGATCACCTTCGCCGTACCTTCGATCCCGAGCACGCTCCGGTTGATCGACAGGTGATAATTTCCCGCTTCTCCCCACTCCCGGTTCGTATAGAAATTATAATAATCGCTCCGGGACTTGTTCGTCTTTTTGACGAAATCCTTGGCTTTTGAAAGCGAGTACCCATAGGTCTCCTGAATGTGATCGATCGCGTCCGGCATGTCTACGGTGATGAAAATGTTGATGACGTTTTCCTCTTCTTCCAGCGCGTATTCGGCGCAGCGGCCGACAAAGATCGCGTTGCCCTTTTCGGCGAGGTCGCGGATCGTATTGTACTGCGCGAGGAACACCTTCTGTTCCATCGGCAGCGTCACATTCGGCGCATGGTAAGTCATCGTGGGATGACTCATCACAAAGGAATAGAGAAAGCTCTTTGTCGGTTTTTCATCGTAGGATTCGATGACCTCTTCCGAATAGCCGCTGTTCTTCGCGGCCTCCTTGATGAGTTCCTCGTCATAGCAGGGAATGTTGAGCAGTTCCCCCAAACGGATACCGATCCGGCGTCCGCCGGAGCCCGACTGCCTGCCGATCGTAATCAGGACTTTTTTCATGGATCACTCCCCTGCCTGAACGGCGGTGATGGCGATGACCCCGACGATGTCGTTCGAAGAGCAGCCGCGGGACAGGTCGTTGACCGGCGCCGCGATGCCCTGGCAGACCGGGCCGTAGGCCTCTGCCTTGGCGAGCCGCTGGGCGAGCTTATAACCGATGTTGCCGGCATCGAGGTCCGGGAAGATCAGGACGTTCGCGCGGCCGGCAACCGGAGACCCCGGCGCTTTCTTTTTGCCGACCGAGGGAACGATCGCCGCGTCCAACTGCAGCTCGCCGTCGATCAGGTATTCCGGATACTGCTCCTTCGCGATCGCGACCGCGGCCTGTACCTTCGCGACGTCGTCGTTCTTCGCGCTGCCGTAGGAGGAATGCGAAAGCAATGCGACGATCGGCTCCTCGCCGGTCATCTTTTTGAAGGATTCCGCGCTGGATGCGGCGATCGCGGCCAGCTTCTCGGGATCGGGATTCGGCTCCAGGCCGCAGTCCGCGAAGACGAATGTGCCGCTGTTGCCGAATTCGCAGTTCGGGACTTCCATCAGGAAGAAGGAAGACACAAGTTTGACGCCGGGCTTCGTCTTGATGATCTGAAGCGCGGGACGAAGCGTGTTCGCGGTCGAATGGCAGGCGCCCGAAACCAGGCCGTCCGCATCGCCGGATTTGATCATCAGCGTGCCGAAATAGGTATAATCGGACAGCACGAGCTTTCCCGCCTCTTCAGGCGTCATGCCTTTGTTCTTCCGAAGTTCATACAAAAGGTTGGCATAGGTGTCCTTCTTTTCCGCAGTCGCGGGATCAACCACCTGAATGCCGGTAAGGTCGAGCCCTGCCGCATTGGCTTCCTGCTCTTCCTTCGACGCGAGCACGATCACCTTCGCCAAGCCCTGCTTCGTCGCTTCCGAAGCGGCTTCCCAGGTCCTTCGATCCATGCCCTCAGGCAGGACGATCGTTTTCAGATTTGCTTTTGCCTTTGCTTTGATTACATCGATAAATGCCATAATGAATTCTCCTTTCCGGCGGCCGAATGACCACTGTTGGTTTTATTATACAAAATTATATGAAAAATATCAATGAGAAAGGCGAAAAAATACAGGTTTTCTGAGTTGCCCGTTTCTTTAACTAGTCATTGTGCATTTTCAAAATAAATGCTATGCTGATAATAGTGAAATAAGGAGGTGTTCCATGAAAATCTGCGGACTCATCACCGAATACAACCCCTTTCACAACGGGCACATCCACCATATGAAGGAGGCGCGCGAAGTCACGGGCGCCGACGCGCTGATCGTGATCATGAGCGGCAATTTCGTCCAGAGAGGCGCTCCAGCGATCATCGATCAGTATGAACGGACAATAATGGCGCTTGACGGCGGCGCGGATCTCGTGCTGCAGCTGCCAGCGCCCTTCTCGACCGCGACCGCGGAAGTCTTCGCCCGTTCCGCGGTGAATCTCCTCCATCAGCTCGGCTGCGTCGACGCAATGTGTTTCGGATCGGAAACCGGACGAATCGACGAAATGGCGGAGGTCGCAAAGGTTTTGAACCATGAACCGCGCAAATTCCAGCAAAATCTCCGGGAATACATCCGGACCGGCGTGAATTACCCCACGGCCCGGGCGATGGCGCTTGAAGTCTATTTCGAAGGATCGATCGAAAACCTCGAAGAGCTTCTTGACAAGCCGAACAACATTCTAGGCATCGAGTACCTCCGCGCGCTCGAAACGCTCAGATCTGACATCAAGCCTTACGCGATCCACCGCTGGAAAACGGACTATCATTCCGAGCAGCTCTATGAAGACGTCGCAAGCGCGACTGCGCTGCGGAAAATGCTGACCGAAGAAGACAGCATTGCCAAGATCACGCCTTACGTGACACCGTTTACGGCGCGTGAATTCGCATTAAAATCGGGCATCTGCACACCGGTCGAGCTCAACGATTTTTCACTGCTCCTGCAGTATCGCCTGATGACGGAAAAAGACCGTCTCGAAGAATACTTCGATTTTGCGCCGGAACTCAAGGAACGCGTCAAGAACAACCTGCCGGACATCAATACGTTTGAGGAGTGGATCGACGTCCTGAACACGCGGACGTTTACCTATACGCGGATCGCGCGCGCTCTCCTCCATCTCCTTTTGAACATCAAGGAGTCCGACATGGCGGAATTTGCCGAGGAAGATTACTGCCTCTATGCCAGGATGCTCGGTTTTAGGGCTTCGGCGAGGGAGCTCCTCACAAAGATCAAGGACAATTCCGCGCTGCCGATGATCTCCAAGATGGCAAACGCCTACAGGATCCTTTCTGCGAAGGGCTTAAAGCTCCTGCAGATGGACGTCGCGGCTTCCGACATCTACCGTGCGGCCGTCTACGCGAAATTCGGCACGCTGCTGAAAGACGATTACACCGCGGGCATCGTCAAAATGAAATGACATAAGCGGAATCTAACAACGGGCTGCCTCGTTACGGAGACAGCCCGTTGTTTATGATGAGCGGATCAAAGATCACAGTTCGAAAAGATCAGACTTTTCATATCGAAGCGCGACCTTGCACTTAAGACGCGGGTTCAGTTTTTCTTTTGCGATCGAATGAAGGCAGTCCGTGAACTCGAGCTGAACGAGCTCCGGAAGGTTGTTTTCCTCGCTGAGATGGCCAAGCACCAGAAGCTCTAAATCGCGGCTGATCACGGCTTTCAGGAACGCGGACGCATTTTCATTCGAGAGATGTCCCAACTGCCCTAAACTGCGCCTTTTCAGCGCGTAGGGATAGGTTCCCGCCTCGAGCATCCTGACGTCGTGGTTCGATTCCAGTAAAAGCGCCCGAAGATGCTGTAAGGAGTCGACGAGATGGTCGTCAAAGATCCCGGTGTCCGTCATGACCGCAAGGTCTCCTTCGTCAGACGACAATCTGTAGCAGACCGGATGTACGGCGTCGTGGTGTGTCGGAAGCGGCAGGACCTGAAAGGCTCCGACGGTAAACGGCACGTCGGGCCGGATCTCATGGTATAGTTCAGGCGCGACGCAGTTTCGCTTATCCGCATACTGAAGACAGCTGACCGTCTCTTCCGTGCAGTAAACGGGAATGTGATAATGCTTTGCAAGCGTATAAAGCCCCGCAACATGGTCGGAATGCTCGTGGGTGATGAGGACGGCCGAAAGGTCCGCTGAGGAAAGCCCCAGCGCTTCCATGCATGCCTCAATCCTTTTGCAGGAGATCCCGGCGTCGATCAGCACGCGGGTATCGTCTTTTTCAATGAATGTGCAGTTGCCGTTGCTGCCGCTCGCAAAAGCCTGAAATCGAATCATGCGTTTCTCTCCGGCAGGTGAAGGCGCTTCATCAATGCCTTCAATGCCTTTTCTGTAATCTGGAATGCTCCCGAGTTGTCGATCACTTCGTCCGCGTCTTCTCTGAACGCCTTGTCCGAAAGCTGCATGGAAAGGAACCGTTCGCATTTCTCGCGTGAGTATCCGCGGGCCTTCATGAGCCTCGCAACACGCGTCTCCGGTTCTGCGTAAACGTAAAGGACTTTACTGCAAAGCGGGATCAGATGCCCTTCCTTTGATCCGCTTGATGATCTCCTCCCGGATGAGCCCGTGCTCCAGAGCGTTCAGCTTCAGCTGCGCTTCTTTCGAGGAAAAGCCGATCTTCGCAAGCGCCTGCTTATCGATCGCGCCGTCTTCTTTCAGAATCTTATCTCCATAGGCGCTGACAAGGGCCTGATAGACGGATCTTCCCGGCTCCATCAGTTCCCTGCCGACTGTGTCCGCCTGGATCACGCGGGACATCGTATGCCGTTTGAGATACGAAAGCACCGAAGACTTCCCGGCGCCGATCCCGCCGGTAACGCCGATGACGAGCGGTTCAGCCTTTGGTCTCATACCAGGACCTCCCTTCCTTGGCTTCAACGAGCAGCGGCACGGA
>CAMZDH010000054.1 GCA_947305345.1 uncultured Lachnospiraceae bacterium
GACGAGTAAGGACAAGTGGAAACGGGAGCCCTCGATGCAGGTCGAGGAGTATCTGAAGCTTTTTGAAAAAGGGCAGGAGTGGCGGAGCACGCACCTTTCTTCGAAGGTGGACGTGCACATTCAGAACGAAGGGCTGAACCTCTACGGCGAGTATTTCGATTTCGGCCATGACAAGGCCGTGATCATCCTGCCGGGGCGGATGGAGACCTGCCTCTATTCCTGCTTTTTCGCGGCGCCCTACGAGGCCGCGGGTTACAATGTCCTGACAATCGACAACCGTGCGCACGGGCTGTCCGACGGCCGCTACAACGCGCTCGGCTATCAGGAGTACCGGGACGTCATCGCCTGGGCGAAAATGTTGCACGACGAAAAGGGAATCCGAAAGATTGTCCTCCACGGCGTCTGCATCGGGTCGTCATGCGCGGTATTCACATTGACGGCGCCGGAGTGCCCGGATTACGTGCTCGGGATGATTGGAGAAGGCATGTATACCTGCTTCAACGCGACCTTCCGGACGCATTTGGAGCATCAGGGGCACCGCTATTATCCGCTCGGCCCGATCACGCTCTGGTATCTGAAGCTTTTTACCGGAGCCGACGTCAGGCGCGACGGTCCATTCAAGCGTCTTCCGCTTTTACGGAAGCCGATCTTAATGCTCCACAGCAAGGAGGACATCTACTCCCTGCCGGAGAAGGCCGTCGAACTTTATGAAAGCATTACCGCCCCGAAAAAACTGGTTTGGTTCGATAACGGCGGACACTCGATGATCCGCGTGCATACGGAAGAGAACCGCGTAAAATACGACGCGGAGGTCCGGACTTTTTTACAGCAGTTTGAGAAGTAAAGGAGGGAATTATGAAGATTTGTCCCGATTGCAAAAGCCCGCTGGAAGACAGCGTCAAGGTCTGCCCGTACTGCGATATGAAGCAGCCGGAAGCGTCTGCGGCTCCGGCCGAACCGGTCCCGGTGGAAGCGCCCGTTTTGGCGGAAGAACCGGCGCCGGCGGAAGAACCCGTTCAGGCGCTCGGATCCGTTCCGGCGGAAGATCCTCGTCTTGCCCCGGATGACACGCCGGAATACGACCTGCCGGTCGAACCCGTACAGCCGGCAGCACCGGTCGTTCCGGTCCAGACGCCGGCTCCGGTGCCCGTACGCGACGCGGCGGAGACCCCGGAAGAGCGCGGCCTCGCGAAGGCGTCGATGATCCTCGGCATCATCAGCCTGGCGGTCGGGGGCATTGCCGGCATCATCTTAGGCGCGATCGGCCTCAAAAAGTCCAATCAATACGTCGCGACGCGGATCAAGGCGCACGGCATGGCGCTCGCTGGACGGATCCTTTCCAGACTCGGCCTGATCTTCGGCATCGTCAGTGCGATCGTTACCTTCCTTTACGTCATTTATATGTTGTTCTTTTTCTTTATTATGATCCGTTACAATTTAGGCGGGTTCGAAAGGTTTTTCGACAGTATTCCGAGGTTCTGACCCGCTGAAGGATAAGCGGCCGGAAGACCGTGAAAAACCTAAACGGCGCGGCCGGACAGCGCCAGGCGCCGCCGGTTTCAGCCTTCATTTGGCGCTTTTTTTGCAAAATGATTGACATTATGAATTATTACGCATATAATTCTCATAATTATTGATTTGCTTTGGAGAAATGGCTTGCTTCCGGGCGGGCCTCGTTTTTTATCCGGAGAGAAAGAGGAGAAAAAGATGATGAAAAAATGGCTGGCAATTCTGATTGCTGAGGTGCTCGCGATCGGCGTCATCGGCTGCAATACAGAGACAAAGAAAGACAGTTACACGGTCGGCATCTGCCAGATCGCGCAGCATCCCGCGCTGGACGCGGCGACGCAGGGCTTCATAGACGCGATTAACGCGGAGCTGCCCGGCAAGGTGACTTTTGACAACCAGAACGCTTCCGGCGAGACCGCGAACTGCGCGACGATCGTGAACGGATTCGTTTCCAAAAAGGTGGATCTCATCATGGCGAACGCGACCGCGCCCCTGCAGGCGGCGGCTTCCGCGACGGATACGATCCCGATCCTCGGCACGAGCGTCACGGCCTACAATGTCGCATTGGACATCGACAATTTCAACGGCACAGTTGGCGGCAACATCAGCGGCTGCAGCGATCTGGCGAGTCTGGACGACGTTGCGAAGATGATCCAGGAATGGTTCCCGGCCGACAAGTACCCGAAGGTCGGATATCTCTTCTGCTCCGCGGAGCCGAATTCCCGCTATCAGATCGACGAACTCGACAAGCGTCTGAAGGCGGCGGGCTACGAGTCGACGGAATACGCGTTCGCGGACTCCAACGACATCGCGTCCGTGACGGAAAAGGCGACGCAGGAAGTGGACTTCATTTACATTCCGACGGACAATACGGCGGCGTCCAATACGGAGACCATCGCGAACGTCACGATCCCGAAGAAGTTCCCGGTCGTCGCGGGCGAAGAGGGCATCTGCAAGGGCCTCGGCCTCTGCACGCTGTCGATCAGCTACTATGACCTCGGCTACGCGACCGGCAAGATGGCGGTCGAAGTCTTGACGGGGAAGAAGAACATTTCCGAGATGCCGATCGGCTACGCGGACGCGGCGAAGAAGTACGAGCCCGACGTCTGCAAGGAATTCGGCATCGAGCCGCCTGAAGGATATACGGCGATCGAAAAATAAGGCATCAGGGACGGACTCCTAAAAGAGGCTTAAAATGGTATTTTTTACCTCACTGTTCTCATCGCTTCCCGGCGCGGCCGCGCAAGGCCTCATCTGGGGACTGATGGCTATCGGTGTATACATCACGTTCCGGATTCTGGACGTGGCGGATCTGACGGTCGACGGGTCGCTCGCGACCGGCGGCGCGGTCTGCGTCATGCTGATCAAGGCGGGCGTTGATCCGTGGCTCGCGATCCTGGCCGCGCTGCTTGCGGGCATTCTCGCGGGCTTTGTGACCGGCATCCTGCACACCTGCGCCGGGATCCCGGCGATCTTAGCCGGCATTCTGACGCAGCTGATGCTGTATTCGATCAATTTAAGGATCATGGGCTCGGCCGCGAACCAGGCGGTCAGCGTGACGAAATACAGCCTGCTGCTTTCGCAGCGCTATGTGCACGAATTCAGCTTCCGGAACCCGATCTTGCTTCTGACCGCGTTTCTTCTCGTGATCATCGCCATTCTGTACTGGCTGTTCGGTACGGAACTCGGCGCGTCGATCCGCGCGACCGGCACGAACCGGCACATGGCGAGAGCGCAGGGCATCAATACGAACAAGAACATCGTCCTCGGTTTAATGCTGTCCAACGGCCTTGTGGCGCTGTCCGGCGCGCTGCTTTCGCAGTATCAGGGCTTCGCGGACATCAACATGGGCCGCGGCGCGATCGTCATCGGCCTGGCGGCCGTCATCATCGGCGAGGTGCTGTTCGACAAGCTCTTCAAGAACTTTGCGCTGAAGCTCCTCGGCGTCGTGATCGGCGCGGTCATCTATTACTTCGTGATCCAGATCGTGCTGCAGCTGCCGTTCTTCTCGACGAACGACTTAAAGCTCTTTACGGCGCTCGTCGTTGCGGTGTTCTTGGCGATCCCGTATTTTAAGAAGAAGTTCGCGAAGGGCAAGGCGAAGGGAGGTGCGGGTCATGCTTGAAGTCCGTGAGATCTCCAAGACGTTCAACGCGGGCACGGTCAACGAAAAGCTCGCGCTCGACAAACTGTCGCTGACGCTTGAGGACGGCGATTTCGTGACCGTCATCGGCGGCAACGGCGCCGGCAAGTCGACCCTCCTCAATGCGATCGCGGGCACGTTCCCGGTCGACGAGGGCAGGATCTTCCTCGACGGGAAAGACCTGACGAAGCTTCCGGAGTATAAGCGCGCCGCTTTCCTTGGCCGCGTTTTCCAGGACCCGATGATGGGCACCGCGCCGACGATGCAGATCGAAGAGAACATCGCGCTCGCGGCACGCCGCGGACAGCACCGCGGCCTTCGCTGGGGCATTACGAAGGCGGACCGGGCGCATTACCGTGAAATGCTGTCGACGCTCGGGCTCGGCCTGGAAGACCGGATGACGACGAAGGTCGGACTCCTTTCCGGCGGGCAGCGGCAGGCGTTGACGCTCCTCATGGCAACGATCCGGAAGCCGTCGCTCCTTCTTCTTGACGAGCACACGGCAGCCCTGGATCCGAAGACGGCCGCGAAGGTCCTGGAGATCAGCGACCGCATCGTCTCGGAAAACCACCTGACGACCTTAATGATCACGCACAACATGAAAGATGCGATCGCGCATGGCAACCGTCTGATCATGATGGACGCGGGACGCATCATCCTGGACGTCTCCGGCGAAGAGAAAAAGCGGCTGACGGTCGCGGACCTGCTCGAGCAGTTCACGAAGCTGTCCCCCGAGGGCGAGGCGAACGACAAGATGCTCCTGTCGTAAGGATAGGATTCTAAAAAAACAGCGCCGGCAAGGCATATGCTCATAAGAAAGTTTTGAATAAAATGATCTGGGCATCTGTCTGACAAGGATGGCAAAAGGAATACCGGTCTGTTGGAGATACGCAGCAGACCGGTATTGTTTTTATTATTCAAATCGCACATTTACCGATCTATCAGAATACCTTTCATAAAAGGCACATATTCACGCTGTTGTCACGGCCTCCGGCGTCAGGAGTATGCCGTTGACTATTTGCGCGGAGATCTTGGATTGATAATTCTGTCTCGGAAATCGGATTTTACAGCTTGTAAACTGCCGGAATTTCCTGATCCTCTTTCCAGAGCTCTTTCTTTTCTTCAAATCCGAACGAGAGATACAGCTTTCTCGCCACCTCATTTTCCGGCTCATAAGAGAGCCAGCAGTATTCGGATTTTCCGTTCGGAGAAGTCTTTATAAAATCCACGGCAAGCTTTAATGCTTTTCTTCCGTAACCGTTGCCCTGATATCTTTTATCGATCATAAAACGCCAGATGTAATAGTAGCCCCCAGGCAAATTGTAATACTGCTCTGCCCACGGAACGTCGTAAGCGATCATCAGAAAGCCGACGGGCTTTTTCCCGAGATAGATACCAAACGTGAATACGGGGATTTCCTCTTCCGTCAAAGCAAAATAAGCGTCGATCATACTGTCACGGTTCGGGGCGACAAATTCCTTTTGCTCTTTTGAGACCTTAAGCTTTAATACATCGTCAACCGTGTCCCACGTAAGCTTTTCCAGGTGTATGTTATTCATAATTCTTTCCTTTCTGTTTTTGTCATCAATACGACTGTCTCAACAGAATGTTCAAGAAGGATCATATCGACAAACCAGATTTTAACGCGCTCTGTATTACAGCTTCAGTACTGCGACGATTTCGTCGCCGTCCATTTCGCCATTTTCCATAAAGCCTAAGGAA
>CAMZDH010000055.1 GCA_947305345.1 uncultured Lachnospiraceae bacterium
GTGCTTTCAGGCGGGCAGTACGACCGTCTGATGCGGCGCTTGAAGCGGTCTTCCGGCGCGGTCGGCTTCGCGGTCTATCTGGACGCGCTGGAGCGGCTTGGCGCCGAAAACGCGGCCGCTCCTGCGGAAACCTGGCTCAACGTCGCGCTCCCGAAGGGACGGCTCGGCGAGCAGGTCTACCGGCGCTTTGCGGCGGCGGGGTACGAGTGCCCGTCGATCCTCGAAGAAAACAGGAAGCTTATTTTTGAAAACGCGGAAAAGAAGATCCGTTATTTCTGGGTCAAGCCGTCGGACGTCGCGATCTACGTCGAACGCGGCGCGGCGGATGTCGGCGTCGTAGGGAAGGACATTCTCTTAGAATATGCGCCGGACGTTTACGAACTCATGGATCTCAAACTCGGCCAGTGCCGGATGTGTGTCGCGGGGCCGAAGGGATTTCAGGACGACCCGTCGGAAACGATCCGCGTCGCGACGAAGTTCCCGGCGATCGCGCGCGCATTTTATCAGTCGGAAGGGCGGGACATCGACGTCATTAAGCTGAACGGCTCGATCGAACTCGCGCCGATCCTGGGGCTTTCCGATGTGATCGTTGACATCGTGGAGACCGGCACGACGCTTCGCGAGAACGATCTTAGCGTCATTCAGGAGATCGTGCCGATCAGCGCGCGGCTGATCGCGAATCAGGCGGCCGCAAAGTACAAGGGCGAAATGATCGAGGCGCTTACTCAAGGCCTCCAGGGAAATGAGGAGCGGTAACATGATACAGATTCTGGACTTAAAGGAAGTGGAAAAGAGCGGGATCTTCCTTAGGAAGGCGCCGAAGGTGAACGTCGAAGCCGTCGTTTCGGCGATCCTTGCAGACGTGAAAGCGCGCGGCGACGCGGCGCTTTTCGACTATACGGAGCGTTTTGACGGCGCGAAGTCAGAGACGCTGGAAGTCAGCGCCGCGGAGATCAAAGAAGCGTTCGAGGAGACGGACCCTGAGTTCCTCGAGGTCCTTCGCGCTGCGCGGACGAACATCGAAAGCTACCATCGGAACCAGATCCGTACCGGCTTCATCGAGAATGACCGGCCGGGCGTCGTGACCGGGCAGAAGATCCTGCCGCTCGAACGCGTCGGCATTTACGTGCCGGGCGGCACCGCGGCTTATCCTTCGACGGTCCTGATGAACGCGATCCCCGCAAAGATCGCGGGCGTCTCCGAGATCGTGATCGTGACGCCGCCGGGAAAGGACGGGAAAGTCAATCCTGCGGTCCTTGCGGCAGCGAATGTCGCCGGCGTTGACAGGATCTTCAAGGTCGGCGGCGCGCAGGCCGTCGCCGCGCTAGCCTTCGGGACGGAAAGCATTCCGAAGGTCGATAAGATCGTCGGCCCCGGCAACGCGTTTGTCGCGGAAGCGAAGAAGCAGGTGTTCGGACAGGTGAACATTGACATGATTGCGGGGCCGAGCGAGATCCTGATCGTCGCGGACAAAACGATGAACGCGAAGCACCTCGCGGCGGACCTTCTTTCGCAGGCAGAGCACGACAAGATGGCGAGCGCCGTCCTCGTGACCGACGATCTCCCGCTCGCGAAAGCCGTGCAGGAAGCGCTGGAAGAGCAGATCCCCTTGCTGGCGCGAAAAGAGATCGCCCGGGCTTCGATCGATGACAACGGAAAGATCATCGTCGCAGAGAATATTTCAGAAGCGATCGGGGTCGCGAACGAACTCGCGCCGGAACACCTCGAACTTGCGCTGGAGAAGCCGTTCGACTGGCTCGACCGCGTGAAAAACGCGGGTTCGGTCTTCCTTGGACAGAACTGCCCGGAGGCGCTCGGCGACTATTTCGCGGGTCCCAACCACACGCTTCCAACCGGCGGCACGGCGCGGTTTTCGAGTCCGCTTTCCGTGGATGATTTTGTAAAGAAAATGCAGTATACTTATTATTCAAGAGAAGCCCTTCTCGCCGCCGCGCCGGACGTTGCCCGGTTCGCGAATGAGGAGGGACTTACGGGACACGCGAAGAGCGTGCTGATCCGAACGGAGGAAGCAGAATGAGCGGTTTTCTCAGCGAAAAGTATCAACGCCTGACCCCCTACACCCCGGGGGAGCAGCCGCGTGACCGGAAATATATTAAATTAAATACGAACGAATCTCCGTTCCCGCCGTCTCCGTTCGCTGAACGGTTTGCGCGGGAAGCGGCCGGGGATCTGAACCTCTATTCCGATCCGACCGCGAAGCGGCTCACGGAGACGATCGCGGAGCGGTATGACGTCGACCCGGCCTCCGTCATTACGTCAAACGGGTCGGACGAGCTCCTGAACTTTGCGTTCATGGCATTTGCGGACGACGCTCACCCGGCGGTCTTCCCGGACATCACCTACGGCTTTTATCCGGTCTTTGCGGAGCTGAACCGCATTCCGTACGAGGAGATCCCGCTGAAGGAAGATTTCACGATCGACGTGAACGACTATCTCGGCATCCGGAAGACGATTTTCATCGCGAATCCGAACGCGCCGACCGGTATCGCGCTGCCGCTTTCGGACATCGAAGCGATCCTGAAAAGCAATCCTGAAAATGTGCTGGTGCTCGACGAAGCTTATGTGGATTTCGGCGCGGAATCGGCGGTCCCGCTGACGAAAACATACAAGAACCTGCTGGTCATTCAGACCTTCTCCAAGTCGAGATCGCTTGCCGGCGCGCGGCTCGGGTTCGCGATCGGAGACCCCGCGCTCATCGCGGATTTGAATCTGATCAAATATTCGACGAATCCGTACAATGTGAACCGGATGACGCAGGCAGCGGGCATCGGCGCATTATTGGATGAGGCATATTTCAGAAAGAATTGCAATGCGATCGCCAAAAACCGTGCGATGACGGTGTCGGCGCTCGAAAAGCTTGGATTTACGGTGCTCCCGTCGGCCGCGAATTTCATCTTCGCGCGTTCGGAGAAGATCGACGGAGGGGACCTTTACCGGATCCTCAAGGAACGGGGGATCCTGGTCCGGCATTTTACGAAGCCGCGACTTTCGCCCTTCATTCGCGTCAGCATCGGAAGCCGGGCGGAAATGGAAGCGTTTATTGCGGCCGTCCGGGAGATCGTCGGGGAGTGAGACCATGAGAACAGCGGATATTGATCGAAGAACAGCAGAAACGGAAGTCGCGGTCTCCCTGGATCTGGACGGCTGCGGCAACGCAGAGATCCGGACGGGCGTCGGGTTTTTAGACCACATGCTGACGCTTTTCGCGTCGCACGGACGGTTTGATCTGATGGTGCGCTGCCAGGGCGACACGGAGGTCGACGACCATCATTCGGTCGAAGACGTCGGGATCGCGCTCGGGCAGGCGTTTCGGGAAGCACTTGGCAATAAGCGCGGGATCCGGCGTTATGGCGACAGGATCCTGTCGATGGACGAAGCGCTGATCCTCGCTTCCGTCGACTTTTCCGGCCGGGACTTTTTAGGCTTCCAGCTGGACATTCCGACGGAGAAGGTCGGGACGTTCGATACGGAACTCGTGGAGGAATTCTGGCTCGGGTTTGTCCGGAACGCGGGGTGCGCTCTGCATTTACGGAAGCTTGCCGGAAAGAACGCGCATCACATCATCGAAGGCGCGTTCAAGGCGGCCGCGCGCGCGATCCGTGAGGCGGTCGAGATCGACGAGCGGTTTGCTTCGGAGATCCCCTCGACCAAAGGAGTGCTGTAATGACCGCGATCATCGACTACGGCGTCGGGAATCTCTTCTCGTTAAAAAGCTCGTTTGCGGCGGTCGGCGAGGACGCGGTCGTGACAAGCGACCCGGACGTGATCCTCAGCGCGGACCGCGTGGTGCTGCCGGGTGTCGGCGCATTTTCGGATGCAGCGAAGAAACTTTTTGAAACCGGCCTTTCGGAAACCGTCCGAAGTGTCGCGGCAAAGGGGACGCCGCTCCTTGGGATCTGTCTTGGCATGCAGCTCCTCTTTGAAAAGAGCCGGGAATTCGGAGAATGCGAAGGCCTCGGGCTCTTTAAAGGCGAGATCCGACCGCTTTCCGAAATCGTGCCCCCTGATTATAAGATCCCGGAAATGGGCTGGAACGCATTGCATTTTACCAAGGAAAAACCGGCGCTTTTTAAGTATACACCGGAGGGCGCCTACGTCTATTTTGTGCATTCGTATTATGCGGCGTGTGAAGAAGACGCGCTTGCGGCTGTGACAGATTACGGCGTGAGCGTGACCGCGGCGGTCGCTAAGGACAACGTCTTCGGGTGCCAGTTCCATCCGGAGAAGAGCGGAAGCGTCGGCCTTTCGATCTTAAAAGCCTTTACGGAGATGTAACATGCAGCTTTTTCCCGCAATCGACCTGTTTGAAGGACAGGCGGTCAGACTTTATCGAGGAAATTACGCGGAGAAGACGGTCTATTCGTCCGATCCCGTCCGGATCGCGCTGGATTTTCAGGCGTCGGGCGCGTCGGCCATGCACGTCGTCGATCTGGAAGGCGCAAAGACCGGGAATACGCCGAATTTCGACCTCATTCGAAGGATGAAGGAGGCGTCCGGCCTCTTTACCGAGGTCGGCGGCGGCATCCGGAACGAAGAGACCGTCCGGCGGTATCTCGACGCCGGCATCGACCGCGTGATCCTCGGCACGGCTGCCGTCGAAAATGAACCGTTTCTTTGTGAAATGCTCAAAAAGTACGGCGGAAAGATCGCGGTATCGGTCGACTTGAAAGACGGATTCGTCGCGGTCCGCGGCTGGACGGAGGCGAGCGGCATTTCCGGAGAGGCGTTCTTTCAGCGTCTGACGGAGCTTGGCGTCGAGACCGCGGTCTGCACGGACATTTCCCGCGACGGCGCGATGAAAGGCACGAACCGGGCGCTCTATCAGGAACTATCCAAACGGTTTCCCGTGAAGATCATCGCCTCCGGCGGCGTTTCGACGCTCGACGACCTGAAGGCGTTAAAACGCATGGGACTCTACGGCGCGATCATCGGAAAAGCCTATTATACCGGCGCCATCCGGCTTTCGGAGGCATTGAAGTTATGCTGACAAAAAGGATCAGTCCCTGCCTGGACGTCCGGAACGGACAGGTGGTCAAGGGGGTTCATTTTGTAGGACTGAAGGAGATCGCTTCGCCGGTCGGCCTCGCCGAATACTATTCGGAAAACGGCGCGGACGAGCTGGTCTTTTACGACATCACCGCTTCGGCGGAGGACAGGGCGATCTTTACGGACGTCTTGAAGGAGACCGCAAGACGGATCTTCATTCCCCTGATGGTCGGCGGCGGCATTCAGAGTCTTGCGGATTTTGAACGCGTGCTGACGGCAGGCGCGGACAAGGT
>CAMZDH010000056.1 GCA_947305345.1 uncultured Lachnospiraceae bacterium
GGTGATATTTGATGAACTCCTCCAGGATCGGGATCACGTCGAACGGCCCGCGGACCGTCGTGCCGTCGCTTAAGACGTATTCGTCCGTGACGGTGCCGTCCTCCTCGAGAACCAGTTTCGTCGCGAATCCGTGGCCCGTCATGTATTCGTAATAATTCGTATCGTCGATCGACAAAACGAACGGGATCTTCCCTTCCGGCAGAAAAATCTTCTGATAGGTCATCTTCTCGGTGCCGTCGCTCGTCACTTCCATTTTCGCGACGTCGTACAGATCGACGAGCACGTAGCCCTTCCGGTACATCTCTTCCATCATGCGGACAAATTCCGAGACCGTCGTCATCGCCTTATTGTAATCCGTGATCTTGTGCGAAGTGATCTCGTAATCAAAGGTCCGGCTCGGATCGACGATCAGCGAATGAAAGAAGACGTGCGTGATGTTGTTGTTCGTCTTCCACTGGCGCGCCGCGCTCTTTGCGGCGATGAACGCGTCTTCCGCCTTGACGTAGCCCGGCTTGTTCACGTAACCCGTCACGTTCCTAATGATCGAGAGCGCCGCCTCGTAGTCGTATCCCGCTGCCAGCCGGTAGGCCTCGTCGAGGACCGCGTCCCCGGTGGAGGATAATGTCGGACTGCCCGGGAAGACCGGGAATTCGACGTTCGGATCGACGGCGTGGACCTTATCGATCAGGAGTTTCCGCGCTTCCTTTTTCTCCTGGGCCTGCCGAAGGATCGCTTCCGCTTCCGCGAGCGACGCCGCGATCGAAGAACGCTCCTCCTCGGACGCGGCCTCGATCTCCCGAAGGCGCAGTGCCTCCGCCTCCCGCTCCTTCGAATGCTTCGCGTAAGCGGCGGTCGTGATGAAGGACGCGGCAACAAGCGTCACCGCGGCAGCGATGATGAAGATCACCCTGCCGAGGTTCTGATGCTTCTTCTGTCTCGGAGAGAGATACCGGCTGGTCCGGTTTCTGCCAAGTCTCCGCCGCTTGATGCCTGTGCCCATAAACTCCTGAATGTGTTTTTAAATTGCCTCTCCGCGGCTCCACTGCGCCTCGTAGAGGTTGTGATAAAATCCCTGTTTCGTAAGCAGCTCCTCGTGCGTGCCCTGCTCGACGACGTCGCCCTGATTGACGACCAGGATGTGGTCCGCGTGCTGGATCGTCGACAGACGGTGCGCGATGATGAAGCAGGTCTTCTCCTTCATCAGGGCGAGCATCGCTTCCTGCAGGCGGATCTCCGTCCGGGTGTCGACGTTCGAGGTCGCTTCGTCGAAGATCAGCATGTGCGCGTTGAGGAGCATCGCCCGCGCGATCGTCAGAAGCTGCTTCTGTCCCTTCGAAAGATTCGATCCCTCATCCGTCAGCAGCGTATCGTACTGATCCGGCAGGCGCATGATGTAATTGTGGATCCTTGCGGCTTTGCAGGCCGAAACGACCTCTTCCATCGTCGCGTCCTCCCGGCCGTATACGAGGTTTTCGTAGATCGTCCCCGTAAAGAGCCAGGTGTCCTGCAGCACCATCGCGAACGACCGCCGGACGCTATCCCTTGTCAGCTCCCTCGTTTCCTTTCCGTCGATGAAGATCTTTCCGCCGTTGATGTCGTAGAACCGCATCAAAAGGCTGATGATCGTCGTCTTTCCGGCGCCGGTCGGTCCGACGATCGCGACGGTCTTCCCTGCGGGCGCGGTGAGCGAAAGGTCGTGAAGGATCACTTTATCGGGGGTATAGCCGAAATTCACGTGCGACATCTCGACGTCGCCGTTCACGTGCGTCAGCACCTCTTCGTGCTCCGAAAGCGGCGCTTCCACCGGTTCGTCGATCAGACGGAACACGCGCTCCGACGCGGCAAGCGCCGACTGGAGCTCGGCCACGATGTTCGCCGCCTCGTTGATCGGTCCGGAGAACCGCTTCGAATACAGCACGAACGAGGAAATGTTGCCGAGCGAAATGCTGCCGTTCATGAACAAGAGAGCGCCGAGCATCGTCACGAACGTCAGCGAGACGTCGCCAATCGTATTGACCATCGGCCCGTTGAAGGCCGCCATGTAATCCGCCTTGTAATACGCGTCGACCGCGCTTTCATTATAGGCCTCGAACCGCCTCACGGAATCGAGTTCCCGGTTGTAAGCCTTTAAGGTCCGCTGGCCGGAGATCCGCTCCTCGATGAAGCCGTTCAGCTCGCCGAGCTTTCCGCTGCGAGCGCGGAACAGGGGCCGCGTGATCATCGAGATCCGCCGCGTATAGAGGATCGTCAGCGGGATCGTCACGAGGAAGACCGAAAGCAGTACCGGCGAGATCGCTAACATCATAATGAACGACCCGATGACCGTGACCGCGCTGGACGCCAGCGTGACGAGATCGCCCGACAGGCTCGTATTGATCGTCGAGACGTCGTAGGTGATCTTGCTGATGATGTCGCCCGCCGCGTGCGTATCGAAATAACCGACGCGAAGGTGCAGGATCCGGTCAAACATCTCGCGTCGGATCGAGGAAAGGATCCGCTTCGTGATGAACGACATGATGAGCGTCGCGAGGTAGGAAAGCACCGCGGAGACCGCGACCGCGAGCAGCATGATCATGCAGTACTTTTCGACTTCCGTGAACTGCACGAGGTGGGGACCCGCGCTGAGCGCGTCGATCGCCTGCCCCGAAAGCCGCGGCACCCAGAGCGCCAATACGTTCGTGAGGATCGTTAAGAGGATCGCCGCGATGAACGGGACCGGGCGCTTCAGCATGTAGCCCATGAGCCGCGCGAAAATGCGTTTTTTATTGACGTTCCGCGTCTCCTGCTTTTCGCGGTTCAGCTGCTTCCTGACGGTTTGGAGGCATTCCTTATGCATGTTCCGCTTCGCGAATGCCTTCTGCGTCTCGAATACCTTCCGGACGACGTCTTCGTAGGTTTCCGCGTCCCTGAACTTCGGATGTTCGCGGGCCATTTCAAGGAACGCCTGCTTCTCTTCTTCGCTCGGTTCGCTGCGGAGCTTCTTTCCCTTCTCCGCCGCTTCGTCCGTGCCCATCTGGGAATGCGCGATCTCGCGGTAGATCTCGCAGTCCTCCATCAGCTCCTCGTGGCTGCCGCTGCCGATCAGCTTCCCTTCGTCGAGGACGAGGATCAGGTCCGCGTCCATGATGCTGGAGATCCGCTGCGCAACGACGACGAGCGTCGTGTCCTTAAACTGTTCCCGGATCGTGCCCCGGAGCCTCGCGTCGGTCTCGTAGTCGAGCGCCGACGAGGAATCGTCGAGGACGAGGATCTCCGGATCGCCTGCCAGAGCGCGCGCGATGTAGATTCGCTGCTTCTGGCCGCCGGAGAGGTTCGACCCCCGGATCAAAAGCTCGCTGTCGAGCCCGCGTTCGCCGACGAATTCCGCCTGCGCGGCCTTCGCGGCCCTGAGGATCGTTTCATCATCGATCTCCCGCCCGAACCGGATGTTCTCCCGGATCGAGCCGCGGAAAATGATGTCGTTCTGGAAGACCGCGCCGAACTTGGCCCGAAGGTCTTCCAGCGTATAGTTTTTCACGTCCCGGCCGTCGACGTAGACGTGGCCGGACGCCGGATCGTAGAACCGGAGCATCAGGTTCACGATCGTCGACTTGCCGGCGCCTGTCGCGCCGATGATGCCAAGCGTCTTTCCCTTCGGGAGTGAGAACGAAACGTCCTTTAAGACTTCTCCGCCGGAGCGGTAGGAAAAGGACACGTCCTCAAAGCGGATCTCGGCTTCCTTCGCGCGCGCCCTGACCGTCTCTTCCGGTTCTTCAGAGGGCTCTTTCACCAGCGTATCAGGCCTGGAGAGGATCTCCGCGATCCGGTTGCCGGAAACGGCCGCCTGGGTGTACATCATGAAAAACCGCGTGATGAAAATGACCGCATTCAGGATCATCGTCACGTAGGTCATCATCGCAAGGAGCACTTCCGGCGCGGTCTTTCCGGCGTCGACCTGCCGCGCGCCGAACCAGATGATCAGCACGAGTCCGACATTCAGGATCAGCCGGATCACCGGATGCATTCCGCCCATCACGAGCGCCGCATGCTGGTTCTTTTTGACGACGTCGCGGTTGATCGTTTCAAACCGTTTCTTTTCGCTGTCGTCCTTCGACAGGGCCTTGATGACCCGGATGCCGTTCACGTCTTCCCGGACGATGCGGACGAAGTTGTCGAGCGCCTCTCGCACCTTAATGAAAAGCGGCCGACCGAACCGCATGAAGGCCAAAGCGGAAAGGAGCATGACCGGGATCAGCGCGAGCATGATCAGCATTAAACGGTAGTCCATGAATCCGGTGATGACGAGTGACACGATCAGGACAAGCGGCTGACGGATGCCCATCCTTTGCATCATTCCGAGGAACTGATGCACGTTGTAAGTATCGGTCGTTGCCCTGGAGATCAGCGACGCACCGGTCACCTCTTCCTGGTCCGACATCGACAGATAACTGATCTTTGCGAAAAGCTCCAGCCGGACGCGCTCCGTCGTGTTCCTGGCAACGAGACTCGCCATGCGGTTCGCCTTGATGTTGCCGAAGAGCGCGAGCCCGCAGATCGCGAGCATCATCAGACCCCAGAGCACAACGTACAGCGGGTTCTTCATCGGCGCGATCGTCTGAAGCATCCGGGTCATCGCCCAGGGGATCAGCATGGCCATTGAAGTCGCAAGTGTTTTCACGATCACGACAAAGACGATCTTTGCCGAATAAGGCTTCATGAACTTAAAAATCTGCCGCATGGTATACCACCCCACTTTGAAGTAGTATTATAGCGCACTTCTAAATATAATTAAAGCGTTTTTTGAAATTTTGAAATGATTTGGTAAAGTATCGACGGGCTGCCGATCCGGTTCTTCTTTGCCCGCTTACATCAATTGCTTCCCTCCCGAATCCGCTTTCCAAAAAACGTTCGTTGCGGTCACTCATGGCCTTGATTCGCTTATTTGCATCCATTTTCACCTCGTCCGGGACTATCCCGTCAGCGTAATCGGTTTTTCTTCTGAGAACGCTAATGCTTGTGCTCATTTATTTAGCGTTTTCAGGCCGTCCAGTAAAAAGCGCTAAAAACAAGAGGCTTCGCCTTTAGTGTTTTTCAAAAAATCTACCGAAACGCTGAAATAGTGAGGTTTTCCTTTAGCGTCCTGACAAAAAAACAAAAAAACGCTAAATCCTCGACACAAAAGGCACGAAAATGAGATTATACGCGTTTCTGCGAGCGGTGCCGGATGGAGAACGACGCCCGGACAGTGAGTGAATCGCAGATTCACGAACTGAACGGCTCGTTGCCG
>CAMZDH010000057.1 GCA_947305345.1 uncultured Lachnospiraceae bacterium
GAGAGATCATGGATGTCACACTTCACCCACTTTCCACCACTTTAAAAAATTCCTCGAAAATTATTGAAAAAAGTGCTTGCATTTCAGGGCAAAAGTGCTTATTATAGAGGTACCCGACCAGAATAGTGGTTGATTGTGTTACAAAGTGGTGAATTTGGAAAAGGAGCGCGGACAGGATGCTGACGGGAACGTACAATCACGCATTGGATGCCAAAGGGCGTCTCATTGTTCCCGCGCGCCTTCGGGAAGACCTCGGCGAGGGCTTTGTGATCACCCGGAACATGGACAAATGTCTTTCGATCTATCCGGCGCATGAGTGGCAGAACCTGACGGAAAAGCTCAACGGCCTGCCGCTGATCTCAAGCGAGCCGGCGCGGAAGATCAACCGCGTGATCTGCGGCAACAGCTCGATCTGCGAAGTGGACAAGCAGGGCAGGATCCTGATCCCGCAGCACCTGAGAGAGTACGCGGGACTGAAAAAGGACGTGACGCTCGTCGGCGCGAACCGCCTTGTGGAGGTCTGGGATTCAGACACCTGGAACCGTTACAATTCGACGATCGACCTCGGCGACATCGCATATAACCTGAACGGCATAAACCTGTAAGGGGAAGCCGATGGAAAGCTATCACGAATCTGTGCTCTATGAAGAGACACTGGAGGGTCTGAACATCCGGCCCGAAGGGATCTACTTCGACGGCACGACCGGCGGCGCGGGACATGCATCCGGCATTGCCGCAAGACTCACCGGAAACGGACGGCTGATCTCCGTCGATCAGGACAAGGATGCGCTCCTTGAAGCAAAGAAACGGCTGGCGCCGTACGAAGCGCACGTGACGCTCCTTCAGGAGAATTACAGGCATTTCGGAGAGATTCTGAACCGCCTTTCGATCGATCGCATAGACGGCATCCTGCTGGACCTCGGCGTTTCCTCCCATCAGTTCGACGACGCGGAACGCGGGTTTTCCTACCGGTTCGACGCGCCGCTCGACATGCGGATGGATCAGACGAAGCCGCTGACCGCCCGTGAGATCGTCAACACCGCTCCCGAAGAGGAATTGGCAAGGATCCTCTGGCAATACGGAGAAGAGCATTACGCGAAGAAGATCGCGTGGAACATCGTGAAAGCGCGGAAGGAAGCGCCGATCGAGACGACCTTCGAACTCGTGGACGCCATCCGGCGCTCGATGCCTTCAAAGATCCTGCGGGAGGGCGGACACCCGGCGAAACAGACGTTTCAGGCGCTCAGGATCGCGGTCAACGAGGAACTGGACGTCCTGGAAGAGACCATCGACGGGATGATCGACCGGCTTTCGCCCGGCGGCCGGATGGCCGTGATCACGTTCCATTCGTTGGAAGACCGCATCGTCAAACAGCATTTTAAAACGGCAGAATCCCCCTGCGTCTGCCCGCCGGAGCTTCCGGTCTGCGTTTGCGGGAGGGTCAGTAAAGGAAAGGTACTCACCCGGAAGCCGGTCACGGCATCCAAGGAGGAACTGGAACGCAATCCCCGTTCGCACAGCGCGCACCTGCGCATTTTTGAACGGGCACCGTTCTGAAGGAGAAAGAGATGGCAGAGTACAGAGAATTCAGAACACGCGCCGCGTATCAGACGGGCACGGCCGCACCGGCGCTCGAGCCCCAAAAGATCCGCGATGCGAAAAGTGAATATATGAGGAATGCGCGTCTGGAGGTGGAGCGCCGCGTCGAAGCGAAGCGCCGCATCCGGCCCGGATTCAGCGTGCCTCAGGTGCTGGTGATCGTATTCGCGATCGCGGTCATTCTGGTTGCGGCTTGGCTTTACCTTGTCACGGTCTCCAACGAGCGTGTGCTGAAAAACGACATTGACAAGCTGAAGAAGCAGATCCAGGTCATGGATACGGAAAACGCGATCGAGGCCCGGAAGGCCGCCAATGAGATCGATTACGCGTATGTTTACGCGTTCGCGACGGAGGACCTCGGCATGCAGACGCCGGAAAAACAGCAGATCATCCGGTACGAACGGAAATCCTCCGAATTCGTGCTGAAGGCGGCAGAGATCCCGCATGAATAAACAGGAAAAGAAAAAACCGTCACAGGGAAAAAGACTGACTATCATCTTCGGCATAGTCGGTCTTCTTCTTATTGTGTGCCTCTTCACCGCGCTGTGGCACGTCGTCCGGCACGGCGACGAGTACCGGCACCGCGCGCTCGCGCAGGCAACGGGTTCCAGCGTGACGATCCTCGCGGAGCCCGGCAACATTACCGACGCGAACGGCGTTTATCTTGCGACCTCGAAGAAGGTCTTCCGGCTGATCCTGGACCCGGCCGTCCTGGATTACACCGAAAAGGAACTGAAGTGCTACGGCACGCTCGACAAGACCGTGGAGCTCGCCTGCAAGGCGTTTTCGATGGATCCGGAAGCGATGAAGGCCGCGTTCACGGCCGATGTGACCCGCTCGTACGTGCGGTTCGAGAGCGGCCGCGTCTTAAGCGAAGCGGAAGTCGCGGTCTATCAGGAGCTCGTCAAGGCGTTCAACGAAGAGAAAAAGGCGAAAAACGCGGCGATCGACGCCGATAAGAACAGCACCGAACAAAAGATCACGGCATCCGTTGCCGGCATCTGGTTCGAGGAGGAATACCGCCGGGAATACCCGATGTCCTCGCTCCTTTCGAAGGTCGTCGGCCATACGACGCCGGACGCTTCCCAAGGGCTCACAGGACTGGAATACCAGTACGACGGCATTCTCCGCGGCATCAACGGCAAGGAATACACCTACGTCGACGAACGCGGGAACGTGACGAAGGAACTGACCGAGGCGCGGGACGGCTATACGCTCGTGACGAGCCTTGACGCGAACGTCGCGAAGATCCTGAAGGAGGAGATCGACGCTTTTCAGGCGGGGGAAAGCCGGGGCGAGCGCGTCAACGTGCTCGTGATGGATCCCGCGAACGGCGAGGTCATCGCGATGGAGAGCGACCGGGAATACGACTTAAACGATCCCTGGAATCTGGAAAATCTGTTCACCGAAGAGGAACTGGCCGCGCCCTCGGAGACGTTCCTGCTGAAGGAGGCGTTTCAGTACCGCCCGGAAGCGCTCGGGAAGATGAGCATCGAGGAACAGCGGGTCGCGCTCATGCAGCAGGTCCAGCTGAATTACGCGGTGTCCGGCACGTTTGAGCCGGGGTCGACCGCAAAATCGCTGACGCTTGCGACCGGCTATGAGACCGGCACGCTGAAGGACAACGACGTCTTTTACTGCGACGGGGCGATCCCGGTCGCGAATTATACGATCCACTGCCACATGCCGACGGTCTGCGGCAGTCTTCATCCGATCGAGGCGCTCGGCCGCTCCTGCAACGTCTGCCTCGTGCAGATCGGCGATCAGATCGGCAAGGACCTGTTCGTCAAGTATCAGGAGATCTTCAACCTGGGGCAGAAGACCGGCATCGATCTGCCGGGCGAGGCCAATACGGTGAACCTCATTTACCATGAAAACAACATGAACGCGATCGAACTCGCGACGAACACGTTCGGTCAGGGCTTCAACGTCACGATGCTGCAGCTCGCGTCGGCGTATTGCTCCCTGCTGAACGGCGGTTACTACTACAAACCGCACATCGTCACGAGGATCGAGGATTCCGCCGGGAATCCGGTCGAGGAGATCGAGCCTGTGCTCGTTAGGCGGACGGTCTCGGAGGAGACCTCGGAGAAGATCCGCGAGGGGCTGCATTACGTGACGAGCAAGGGCACGGCGAGCGGCATCCTGAACATCGAGAATTACGACTTCGGCGGCAAGACGGGCGCGGCGGAAAAACTGCCCCGCGGCACCGGAAAATACGTGGTTTCCTTAATCGGCGCGGCGCCGCTTGCGAACGCGGAACTTCTGGTGTATGTTGTCATTGATGAGCCGAACGTCGAGGACCAGTCCTCGTCGGTGCCGGCGCAGGAGCTCGCGCGGTCGATCTTTGACCGGCTGCTCCCGTATTACGGCGTCTTCCCGGAGACGGGCGAGGATGCCTATACCTACGATTGGTCGTCCTTAAGAAGCTTTGAGGGCATGTCGGACAGCCAGCAGGGGCAGGAAGCGGTGGAAGACCCCTACCGCACGATCGACTGGCTTATTGATGAGGAGGATACGAGAAACTGATGAACGAGAACGCGAACGCTCCGGATCATCTGGAGGATCTTGCGAAAAACCGTGAAAAAGTCATCGTCCGGACGAGCGTGCTCGGCATCGTCGCCAACGTGTTCCTCGCGGCGATGAAGGCCGTGATCGGACTGTTCGCGCATTCGATCGCCGTGGTCCTGGACGCGGTCAACAACCTGACCGACGCGCTGTCCAGCATCATCACGGTCATCGGAACAAAGCTCGCCGGCAAAAAGCCGGACAAGAAGCATCCCTTCGGTTACGGGCGGATCGAATACTTCACCGAGATGATCATCGGGATCCTGATCCTTTACGCCGGCATCACGGCGCTCGTCGAATCCATCAAAAAGATCATCACGCCGGAACCGGCGGATCATTCGACGGTCACGATCGTCATCCTCGCGGCCGCGGTCGTCGTGAAGCTCCTGCTCGGGCTCTATGTGCGGAAGAAGGGGAAGGACGTGCATTCCGGGTCATTGAAGGCTTCCGGAACGGACGCGCTGTTCGACGCGATCCTGTCCACGTCGGTGCTCCTTTCCGCAGGCCTTTATCTTTTATTCAAGATCAATCTGGAAGCCTACGTCGGCATCCTGATCTCCGCGTTCATCATCAGATCCGGCATTGAGACGCTGTTCGGGCCGGTCTCGGAGCTCCTCGGGAAACGCGAGGACCGAGAGTTTACGCATACGATCCGGGAAACGGTGTTGGAAGACCCGGACGTCCACGGCGTTTACGACCTCATTCTCCACGATTACGGCCCGGAGCATCACGTCGGTTCCGTCCACGTCGAAGTCGACGACACGATGACCGCGACCGAGATCGACAGGATGGAGCGCCGCATTGCCGAGAACGTCTTTTTGAAGCACGGGGTCGCGATGACCGGCATCGGGATCTATACGAGAAGCACAAGCGATGAGCCGGCGCTTGAAATGCGGAACCGGGTCACGAAAATGGTCACGTCGCACGACGGCGTCCTGCAGGTGCACGGCTTTTTCGCGGATATCGAAAAGAAGACGCTCGCCTTTGACGTGATCCTGGACTTCGGCCTGAAAAACAGGGACGAACTGTTTGCCGTGATCGAAAAAGAG
>CAMZDH010000058.1 GCA_947305345.1 uncultured Lachnospiraceae bacterium
GGCATCATGGCGCGGGAAGCAGGGATCCGCTGGTGGGAAGGCGCGGTCATGAGTTTCTTAACGAACGCGTCCGCGGGCGAATACGCGGGCATCCGCGTGATCCTGGAAGAGAGCGGCATCGTATCGATGATCCTCGTCACGATCGTCGCCTCCGCCCGGTATTTCCTGATGGCATCCGCATTGTCGCAGCGTCTGTCGCCGGATTTAAAGCTCGGTCATCGGCTGCTGATCGCGTTTGATCTAACGGATGAGATCTTCGGCGTGGAGATCTCGAGACCGGGGTATCTTGAGCCGGTCTTTGCCTACGGACTCTTTATTCTCCCGCTCATCGGGTGGTCGAGCGGCACGGCGCTCGGGATCGCGGTCGGGAACATTCTTCCCGCTTCCATCGTCAACGCCCTGTCGGTCGCGCTGTACGGCATGTTCATTGCGATCATCATCCCGCCGGCGAGAAGGAACAAGGCGGTCGCGATCGGCGTCCTCGTGTCCTTCGGGCTTTCGTTCGCGTTTTCCAGGATTCCGGGGCTTTCAAGCCTCGACTCCGGCACGCGGACGATCATCCTGACGGTCCTGATCACGTCGCTCCTCGCGCTGATCTTTCCGGTGAAGGACGAACTCCTGAACGCCGGGATCCCCGAAAAAACGGGCGAAGAAGCGGAGGCCGCGCCATGAAAACGATGCTGTACATCCTCGTCATGGCCGCCGTGACGTTCCTCATCCGGGCGATCCCGCTCACGGTCTTCCGGAAGCCGATCAAGAGCCGGTTCATCCGGTCGTTTCTCTATTATCTGCCGTACGTGACGCTTGCGGTCATGACCTTCCCCGCGATCATGGACGCGACGGATTCGCCGGTTGCCGGGATTGCGGCCCTCGTCATCGGCATCGTTATGGCCTGGTTCGGGCTCGGGCTGTTCCCGGTCGCGATCGCGGCGAGCGTAACGGTTTTTGTATTACAGCTATTTTTAGTTAATGCGTCATAGAAGGAGGTAATGTGATGAATATGGTCTGTCTTGATATGGAAGGCGTGCTGACGCCGGAGATCTGGATCGCGTTTTCGGAGGCGAGCGGGATCCCGGAGCTCCGCAGAACGACACGCGATGAACCGGATTATGATAAGCTCATGCGCTGGAGGATCGGCATCTTAAAGGAGCATGGCCTCGGCCTGAAGGAAATTCAGGCGGTCATCCGCACGATCGATCCCCTGCCGGGCGCGACCGAATTCCTCCACGACCTTCGGGAACGGACGCAGGTCGTGATCTTAAGCGATACCTTCGAGGAGTTCGCGATGCCGCTGATCCAGAAAATGGGGCAGCCGACGATCCTCTGCAATTCGCTCGTCGTCGCTGAAGACGGCGAGATCCTCGCCCACAAAATGCGGATCGAAAAGTCCAAACTTTCGACCGTAAAAGCGTTCCAGTCGATCGGCTATGAGACGATCGCCGCGGGCGACAGCTTCAACGACCTCGCGATGATCGAAGCCTCGAAAGCGGGCTTCCTTTTCAGGACGACCGAGGCGATCAAGGCCGCCCATCCCGGGATCCCGGCCCTCGAGACCTTTGACGAACTGAAGGAAGCGATCTTCAAGGCGCTGTAAGCGCGGTGCTTTGAGCAATCATGCGAAAAACGGACGGCCCAGCTGTTCGGGCCGTCCGCTTTTTTGCTTTTTCTATGCGTCATTCAGTCTTTGTGGTTCTTCTGAAAGACCTGTTCCGTCAGCCACTTCAGTTCCTGCCAGGCGCTCGTTGCAGCGAATTCCCTGGTCTCCTCGAGCACGCACGTATAATACCACTCCTGCATTTTCGGGTCTTTCTGGTGAAAATGCTGCCAGAGCGCTTCGCCCGAGATCATGTAGTCGCGGTAGAAGGAGCGCATATTGGAGAGCTTATCGGAGAGCCAGAGGATCCTTTCCGCGGGATCGGAGCATTCATGAAGCCGCCGGAGGCTTTCTTCCTTGCGGCGCTTCCAGGTCTGTTCCGCCGGAAGCTCGCGGTATTTTTCCTCAGTCTCCGTCTGCACGAGCGAAGCGACGCGCTCCCCGAATTTTTCCTTCAGGGTCTCAATGCGGATGCCCGCGTCTTCGATCGTGTCGTGCAGGAGGGCGGCGATCAGGACGTCGCGGTCCTCGGTCAGCGTCGCGGCGACGGAAGCCACCTCCACGGGGTGGAGAATGAACGGAATGTCGCGGTGCTTCCGGCAGGCGCCTTTGTGCGCGCGTGCCGCAAAATCCAGTGCTTCGATAAAGAGTTCATCGCGATCCATGATTGTCCTTTCTGGTTTGTGTTATTCATAAAACACGTATTTTTTTAACCGGCGTTCCGGCGGATGCGCGTGGTGTTTTCGTGCCGCCCGGTCTTTAAAACACTTCCCGCTGGAACGGCTTTGTGACCAGCCGCCAGTCGCGGTCTCCTTGCGTCTTTTCGAGGATCTTTCCCACCTGTTTCCCGTAGCCGAAAACGTCGTCTTCCGGGAACGGCATGTGGTAGAAGAGCACATGCTTCGCGCCGATCCTGTCCACCGCGTCCCGCCCGGCGGCAAGCGCGAGCCACGGAAAGTTCAGGCAGAGCAGGTCGATCGGCGGCTTTCCCGCTTTTTCCCGGTTTTCGATCCATTCGAGCAGCTCCGGGCATGCGACGCGGCAGTCCCCGGGGGCTAAAACGGACTGACCGTCCGCCTCGAGGTGCAATGCGTAATTCTTGCAGCTTTCAAGGCCTTTTCCCGCATGTGTCAGGCGAAAACAGCAAAGACGGATGCTGCCGAGTTCAAGGGTTTCAACGGCATTCCGGAGCCGGATCTGCCGGTCGATCCCTTTGTTGCCTTCAATGACCAGTTTCGCGCCAGGGTATTTTTCCAGCGCTTCGATCGCGAGCTGCCTCGAAAAATGATCGCTGTGGGCGTGGGTATAGAGAAGATAGTCGGGATGGTTCAATGCTGGATCTCCGTACATTTTTTCACGCATTTCCGGCGTAACGATCGAATAATGTGACGTGTTCCTGTCGTGCAGCGCGTCGATCCAGAAACGCTTTCCGGAAAAGTCCAGGATGATGCACGCATTTGCAGTTGAATGGACGATGATGCTCATGCCGTCGGTTCCTCTCATTCGTTCGGTTTATTCTACCATGCCGGATCGGTAAAGTCCACCTCCTTGTTATTTTTTTGATTGATTTTTACAGGGGAATGGGATAAGATGAAAACTGGTATGATAGGTGATCGTAACCAAGAATATTTTAACAGAACCGAATCATCAATACGGGGGTTCATGATGGAACAGAAAAACAAAAAGAGCAAGATCCTTCGCTTCATCATCTGCGCGGGCGTACTGGTCGTCGCGATCGCGCTTGCATTCATCTTCAAGGTGATCGATTTCAAGAATATGGGCGAAATCAATTTCAACTATAAGACGTTGCTGAAATTGATCGTGATGATCGCAGGCGTTCTGGCGGCGGAAACGCTCATTGTCTTTATCCTGAGCTTGCCGAATCCGGAAAACCACCGGGCCCGCTCGATCCTTTCGATCGTGTCCAGCCTGATGAAATACGTCGCGGCCGTCGTCATTCTGGTCGCCGGCCTCACGATCCTCGGCGTCAATGTTTCGACGATCGTCGCGAGCGTCGGGATCGTCGCCCTCGTCGTCGGATTCAGCGCGGAGAGCCTGATCGCGGACGTCGTCACCGGCGCGTTCATGCTGTTTGAGAATCAGTACAACGTCGGCGACATCGTGGAGATCGGCGGCTTCCGCGGTACGGTCTCGAACATCGGCATCCGGACGACGTCGATCACGGACGTCGGCGGCAACGTGAAGATCATCAACAATTCGGCGATGAAGAATGTTTTAAACCGCTCTGACCGGACGTCGCGCAGCGGTTCCGAGATCGTGGTGCCTTACGGCACGGATTTCGAGAAGCTTGAAAGCGAGATCCCGGCGCTGCTTGAACGCATTTACGCGGCGCATCCCGATATGATGAAATCGGTGCCGGTCTACCTTGGCATTCAGACGCTTGCGGACAGCGGCGTCGTCATGAAATTCGTTGTGGAAGTCGAAGAAAAGAACATTTTCGCCGGCAGCCGCACGCTGAACCACGACCTTTTGCTCGGCTTCAAGAAGCTTGGCGTGGAATGCCCGTTCCCGCAGGTCGACGTGCACAACATTCCGACGCATTGACGCTGGCAGCCTGAGTTCTGAAAGGAGCGTGCGAAGAAAAGATGCGCACGATCGGTGAAAAAAGCAGAACGTCACTGGCGGAATCGGAGTATACGATTCCGTCGGAATACGAGCTGCCGATCGAGGACCGTTACCCGCTGGAGCAGCCGGCCGCGTCGGACGAGTTTAACGAACGCGTTAAGTATCCGACCGAGGAGGAAGAGGATGCGGCGAAGAAGCAGCGGCGGCGGAAAATGCTCCGGTATCTTCTGATGTCTTCGATCGCCTCGGTATCCGTGCTTTTGGCGGCGTTCGGACAGGATCCGCTTGGCAGCTCGAAAACGACGCCCGGCGGGCCGGCGACTCCGGTCACGCCGACGATCCCGACGATCCTCCCGACGATCATTCCGGTGATCCCTGAGAATGCGGAGGGCGACACAGCGGACATCGCGTTCCCGGCGCTCGAAAACATGGATCCGGATTATGCGGGTGATTACGCCTGGGTCGAAAAGGGCACCGAGACTTCGGAAGAATACCTGATCTATTCGGACCGCGCGGGGAACAGTCATTTCCTCTGGCCCGGCGGCTACTACCGCAGCGCCGGCATCCCGCAGGACAGCGGCGACGCGACGATCCAATGGGATAAGGAGAACAACGTTCTCAAACTCAACAACTTCGTCGGCGGCACGATCGAGACCAACCTGATGGGCAACGGTTTCACGATCGAGGTCGAGGGCGACTGCGAGGTCGACCAGATCCTCTCCTGGGGCGCGATGTACGCCGGCAGCGTCACGATCAAGGGAAGCGGCCGGCTGACAGTCAACCGGAAACTCGATGATTCCGGAACCCGGAAACCGTACGGCATTCTTTTCCAGGCGGAGTACAGCGGCAGCGCGCTGATGATCGAGGGCGATGTGTCGCTCGAAGTCTGGGGAGAGACCGCCGCTGTTCTGGTGATTGATACGTTGCTCGAAAAGGCGATTTATTATCTGCCGCCGGTCTATCTGGAGGAAGGTCTCCGCTCGACCGGCAAAATGAGAAAACTGACCGCGGAGGACGGCTCTTTCCTGGGTTA
>CAMZDH010000059.1 GCA_947305345.1 uncultured Lachnospiraceae bacterium
TCAGCCAGCACGAGACCTGCTCCTTCTGAACGCTTTCCGGGTCCGTTTCAAACGAAAACGGCACGATCGGAACGTCGCCCTTCTGCTCCTGCATTTTGGAGAAATCGATCGAGGAGCCGTCGATCCTGGCCGGCGTGCCGGTCTTATAGCGTTTCAGCGTAATGCCTTCTTTTAAAAGGCTGTCGGAAAGGTGCGTCGCGGCCTTCAATCCATTCGGTCCGGTGTGTTCCGACACGTCGCCGTAGACGCAGCGCGCGTTCAAATAGACGCCGGTCGTCAGGATCACCGCCTTCGCGTGATAGACCGCCCCGGAGACCGAGACCACGCCCCGGACCTCCCCGTCCTGGACGATGAGCTCCGCGATCTCTCCCTGCCGGATCGTCAAATTCCTTGTATTTTCAAGGGTTTTTCGCATTTCCCGGGAATACGCCTGCTTGTCGGCCTGCGCCCTTAGGGAATGCACCGCCGGTCCCTTCGAGCCGTTCAGCATTTTCGACTGAATGAAGGTCTTGTCGATGTTCTTCGCCATTTCGCCGCCGAGCGCGTCGATCTCCCGGACGAGGTGCCCCTTCGAGGTGCCGCCAATGTTCGGGTTGCAGGGCATCATCGCGATCGCGTCCACACTGACCGTAAAGACGATCACCGAGCAGCCTAAGCGCGCCGCGGCAAGCGCCGCCTCCGCGCCGGCGTGCCCCGCGCCGACGACGACGATGTCATAGCTTTCCTCGATCCTGTCCATCTTATTTTCCCATGCAGAATTTTTCAAAAACGCGGTCGATCACGTCGTCCGACACGGCTTCGCCGAGGATCTCCCCGAGCGACGCGTACGCGGCCGTAAGATCCGCGGAGACAAACTCCTCGGAAAGTCCGCATTTCACGCTTTCCTCGGCCTTTTCGACCGCCTCCGCCGCTTCCTTTAACAGCGCTTTCTGCCGCGCGTTCGTGATCACGACCTGATCGTTCATGCATAGCGCGCCCGCATAGAATAAGGCATTGATCCGCTCATTCAGCACCTCGAACCCTTCCCCGGTCCTGCAGGAAAGATACAATGCGTTTTCAGGGAGTTCCGTCCGCCGGTCTAGGGCCAAAAGATCCGCTTTATTGTATAAAACGATCGTCCGCGTCCCTTCGTGCGCCTTTAAAAACGCCTGATCCTCATTCCTAAGCCCGGCGGCCGCGTCCACAACGTATAAAATCAGGTCCGCACGGTCCGCTGCCGCCTTCGCCCGGTCGACGCCGATCCGTTCTACGGCGTCCTCGGTCTCGCGAAGCCCCGCCGTGTCCATTAAGATCAGCGAGATCCCGCCAATATCCACGGGCTCTTCCAGAACGTCCCGCGTCGTGCCCGGAACGTCGGTCACGATCGCCTTCTCGCGCCCGGAAAGCGCGTTGAGTAACGACGATTTGCCCGCGTTCGGTTTTCCCGCGATGACGGTCCGGATACCTTCTTTTAAAATGCTGCCGCGTTCCGAACGAAGGATCAGCGTATCAAGCCGCGAAGAAAGCGCCGTGAGCTTCGGCAGCAGCTCTTGTCCGTATCCCGAAAGCTCATAATGCTCGGGATCGTCGAGCGCGGCCTCGATGAAGGCCGTTTCGTCCAGGATCTCCTGGCGGATCTTCTGGATCTCCTCCCGGATCCGTCCGGAAAGCCCGTCGAGCCCCGCCTTCAGTGCGAACGCGTTTTCCGCCTCGATGACGTCGATCACCGCTTCCGCGCGGCTAAGATCCATCCGCCCGTTCAAAAACGCGCGTTTCGTGAATTCACCGGGCTCCGCGAGCACTGCTCCGCGGCCGGTCACGGCCGAAAGGACCTCCTTCGCGACGCGGATGCCGCCGTGGCAGTTGATCTCGACGACGTCTTCTCCGGTATACGTATTCGGCGCCTTCAGGACCGAGACGAGCACTTCATCGACGATCGTTCCCCCGTTCATGAGGACCCCGTGGTGGATCGTGTGGGACTTTGCCTTTGAAAGCGTCTTCCGCCCCCGAAACAGCGCGTCAACGACCGGGACCGCCTCCGGCCCCGATACCCGTATGATCGCGATCCCGGCGGGCGAAAGCCCCGTCGAAATCGCCGCAATCGTCGTATTTTCACGCATTTTCATTCAATTCTTCAAAAAATCCGTCTTTCCAGGGGCCCTTCCCCATGAAAAGACGGATCTAAGGTCGCCTGTTTTCGAAGGTTTTCCCGCTTACTGCCGTTCCTCGCCGTTTTTGTTCCGTTTGTAGAAGACAACAACGTGCCGGTAGGGTTCCTCGCCCTCGGAACGCGTCATCACGAAATTATCGGGCTGCAGCACCGAATGGATGATCCGGCGCTCGTAGGGGTTCATCGGCTCCAGCGAAACGCTCTTCCGCGTCCGTTTGACCTTATACGCGATGTTCTTCGCGAGCGCTTCGAGCGTTTCCTTCCGGCGCTCCCGGTAATTTTCGGTATCCAGCTTCACACGAATGTAATGCTCACCAGAGCGGTTCACGACGAGGCTTGTCAGATACTGCAGGGAGTCGAGCGTCTGTCCGCGCTTGCCGATGAGGACGCCCATTTCGTCGCCGGAAAGGTTCATTTCCAGCGTATCCTCTTCTCCGAGACGGTATTCGATCTCAACCTTCATGCCCATGCGCTCAAAGACGTCCAATAGGAACTGCTTTCCCTCTTCAAAATGCGCGACGTCGTTTGCGGTCGTCTTGACCTTTTCGGGCTTCGCTTCGTCCGCTTTTTTTGCCGGCGCTGCGGTCTCCGCCTTCTTTTCAGGCTTTTTATCCTGCTTTTCCGGCCGCGCTTCCGCCTTCTTTTCAGGCTTTTCCGCCGCCTTTTTCGCTTTGCTCGCTTCCGCTTTCTCTTCGCCCGTCTTTACCCAGGCTTCGATGATCGCCGGCTTCGCGCCGATCCCCAGGAAACCCTTCGAGCCCTTGTCGACGATCTCGTAGCCGAGTTCCTCGCTCGGGATGCCAAGCTCGACGGTCGCTTCCGTGATGGCTTCCTCTATTGTGGCCGCCGTAAATACTTTCTTTTCAGCCATATTCATCCTTTCACCAGCTCATTTCTTGCCGGATTTCAATTCCTTCTGGCGCTCCTCGTACTGCCGCACCATGCCGGCCTTCTCCGCGAGACTGCCTTTCTTCGCGGTCGAGGTGCTTTCATAATAATCCGTTGCCTGCTGCTGTTCTTCCTTCAGGCTTTCCTTCAGCGCATTCTCCGCCTTCCGCTGCGCTTCGAGGTTCTGCGCGGCGACGGTCACGTTCTTCATTTTGATCGGTTTTTGTCCTTTCTTAATGCGCTTCGCGTTCATCTTGTCCACGTTCTTCTTCACCATCGCGTTGATGTCGACCTTGTTCATGTAAGCGTTGACAAGCAGCTGAATGATGAGCTGGACGAGCGATGACGCCACCCAGTAAATGCCGATACCGCCGTTGAACATGAAGCAGAACACGACCGACATGACCGGGAACAGGACGTTCATGATCTTCATCGAGCCGCCGAGCGGATTCGTATTGTCCTCCGTGCTGCTGCGCTGCGGATTGCCGGCCTGGCTGAGCCGCGTGCTGAGCCACTGGAACAGGCCCGCGAGGATCGGAATGAAGACCGCCCACCAAATGCCGGACTTCCAGATGAGCTCCCACGGCGTCATCGTCAGGTCGATACCAAGGAAAAACGTCGTCTGGCGGATCGCCGGCTGGATGTATTTATACGCCTCCGTCAGCTCCGGATTGTTGAAGATGTTCAGGAATGTGGTCCATTCGGCCGGCGAGAAATTGTACATCATGTCAATGACGTACTTGACGTCCGTCAGGTTCTCCGCCTTCGTGACCGTATTCTGCGCCGCCAGCGAGATTAGCTCCGCGTTCTTAGCGTACCCTTCGATGCCCATCAGCTTCGCCGCGACGCCTTCAAACATCGTGTAAAGGCGGTTGATGTAGCCGGGGAGCTTAATGATAACCTGATAAAGCGCAAGCAGGATCGGCATCTGGATGATCAGCTGCAGGCAGCCGCCGGTCATCGAAGTGCCGTACTTTGCGTAGATTTCCTTGGTTTCCGTCTGCTGCGCCATCATCGACGCATTGTCGGTCTTGCCCTTGTACTTGGCCTGCACGGCCTGCAGCTCCGGCTGCATGATCGCCTGCAGCTTCGCCGTTTTCTGCTGCTTGATCGACAGCGGCACCAGAAGCGCCTTGATGACGATCGTGAACAGGATCACGGCGAGACCGATGTTCGGCAGTCCGATCCAGTTAATGGCCTCGTAAATGCCGTTCATCACAAAGCCAAGGCCCTTGGCGATCGGTCCGATCAGAAACCAGGTGCTTTGTGTCGCGGTAAAAAATTCCATTGAAAAAATCTCCTTTTACGGTTACGGGACAGGGTCGTACCCCGAGTCGCGGTTGAACGGATTGCATCGTAAAATGCGCTTCGCAGCCATCAGACTCCCTTTCGCAGCGCCGTACTTTTCAATGGCTTCGACCGCGTACTGCGAACAGGTAGGGGAAAATTTACAGTGCGTATAGCGTTTCAGGCCCGATAGATATTTCTGATAAATATGGATCGGTACGATCAAAACGTGTTTCATTTCCATAGCTATGCACTTCAGTTCTTCAATACTTCAGAATCGAGAGCTTTTTCGCGAGATTCAAAAAAGAACGCTCGATTTCAAAAAATCCTTGTCCCTTGGCGCTTTCGCGCGCAATGATCACGATGTCCACGTCATCCTTCAGGTCGGATCTGTGGAGGCGGTACGCCTCCCTTGCGATGCGCTGGAACCGGTGCCGGACCACCGAATTGCCAACCTTTTTGCTGCAGATGATCCCGATGCGGCCGCTGCCCGGCGCGCGGTAGATCACCATGTTTTTGTCTGCAGCGGAGTCGCGCAGCTGGAACACGGTCTGAAACTCTTCCTGTTTTTTGAACGTATTCAGATTTTTCATCTGCTCATGCCGCGTCCTTCCGCCGTTTTTGTCTCATTTCCGGCGTTGAAATAAGCCACTCTGAAAGTGGCTTATTGAACGGTCAGAACTTTTCTTCCTTTTGCGCGCCTTGCGGCGAGGACCTTGCGGCCGCCGGCCGTGGCCATCCGGGCGCGGAAACCGTGAACTCTCGAATGAGAGCGCTTCTTCGGCTGATACGTCATTTTCATAGGGCTTCACCTCCTGTCGTTGTTTGGATTTTTGGATCGTTCTGAAAAAATCCGGACATCAGG
>CAMZDH010000060.1 GCA_947305345.1 uncultured Lachnospiraceae bacterium
TATCAATATGAAGGTAGAGTAATGGGTCCTAATTATCCTATATTTCAAAAAGGATGAATTTTGGATACTGCGATTTTGGATTTGAATGATGCGGCTTCCGATTATGCCCGGGTCTTCGGACCGAACGACGCGATCTTGAAGCGGATCGAAAAGGAGACCGGCACCGCCGGCGTCGTCCGGAACAGCTCCCTGATCTTAACGGGACGTGAACCGGAACGCGCGAAGGAAGTGCTGACGACGCTTTTTGAACTCGTAAAGAGCGGCAGGGAGGTGTCCGTCGAAGACGCGGCATACGCGTTGGAACTCTCTAAACAGCATCAGGAAAAGGAACTTTTAACCCTCGACAAAGAGGTCGTTTCACATACGTTCTCGGGAAAGCCGATCCAGCCGAAGACGCTCGGACAGAAGCGTTACACGGACGCGCTCCGGGAGAGCATGGTCGTTTTCGCGATCGGCCCCGCCGGTACGGGAAAGACGTATCTTGCGATCGCGAACGCCGTGGAGGCCTTCCGCAACCAGGAGGTCTCGAGGATCATTCTGACGCGTCCCGCGATCGAAGCCGGAGAAAAACTCGGATACCTGCCGGGCGATCTGCAGAGTAAGATCGATCCGTACCTCCGGCCGCTCTACGATGCGTTGTTCCAGATCATGGGCACCGAACAGTTCAATCATCACATGGAGCGCGGCGAGATCGAAGTCGCGCCGCTTGCCTATATGCGCGGCCGGACGCTCGACAACGCCTACATCATTCTCGACGAGGCACAGAATACGACGCCGGCCCAGATGAAGATGTTCTTAACGCGTCTCGGGTTTCATTCGAAATGCGTGATCACCGGCGACCGTACGCAGAAGGATCTGCCGAAGGGCACGGAATCCGGGCTCGATACCGCGGAGCGCGTACTGAAAAACATTCCGGAGATCCGCTTCATCGAGCTTGGCCGGCAGGACGTCGTCCGGCATCCGCTGGTGCAGAAAATCGTCGAAGCCTATGAAAAATACGAGAATAAGGCCGTATCCGGCCAATCGAGGAAAAAATGACGCTCTGCCTGGAAAATGAAAGCGAACTGTCTTTCGGTTTTGACCTAGAAGAAACCGCAAAACTGGTCGCGGAAGAAGCATTGATAGAAGAGAACTGCCCTTATGAATGCGAGATCAACGTGCTTCTGACCGATGACGGCTCGATCCGCGAGATCAACCGCGTTCAGCGTTCGATTGACAGTGCGACGGACGTATTGTCGTTTCCGATGCTTTCGTTTGAAACGCCAGCGGATTTTGGCGATGTTGAAAATGCATATGCGGACGCGTTTGATCCGGAGACCGGGGAGCTTTTACTCGGCGACATCGTGATCTCCATGGATCACGTAAAAGCGCAGGCGTTGGAATACGGCCATTCCGAGCGCCGCGAATTCGCTTTTCTTGTCGCGCACAGCATGCTGCATCTGATGGGCTACGACCATATGAAAGACGAAGAACGCGCCGTCATGGAGGAGAAACAGCGTCAGATCTTAAATACGCTGAAGATCACACGGGAGAACGCATGAAAGAGCGAAATCAAAAGAACGGATACTTCCTTCTGCACGGCGGGATCCTCGCCGTTGCGTCGATCCTCGTGCGTCTCATCGGGATGCTCTACCGCATTCCGATGGTCAACATCATCGGCTCTGAAGGAAGCGGATATTACGCAAACGCCTATTCCGTGTACAATATTCTTTTGCTGCTTTCGTCCTACAGCCTGCCGCTCGCGGTCTCGAAGATCGTGTCCGCGGCGATTTCCAAACGGAAATGGAAGGAAGCGAAAAAGGTTTTGATCACCTCGCTTGCGTTTTCCGCGTTCAGCGGGACGGTCTTCGCGCTGATCACGTTTTTCGGCGCGGACTTTTTCTGCGGTACGGTCTTAAAGAGCCCGAATTCGGCCTACGCGTTAAAATGGCTCGCGCCGACGATCTTCATCGTCGCGTTTTTGGGCGTGCTCCGCGGCTTTTTCCAGGGTCACGAGAACATGATTCCGACGGCGATCTCCCAGATCATTGAACAGATCGTCAATGCGTGCATGTCGGTCGGCATGGCGGCCGTTTTATTCCATGCGGGGATCGAGCAGGCCGCGATGGCCGGCAACGCGTCGCTTCCGGCGTCGTTCGGCGCGGGCGGCGGCACGATCGGTACCGGCGCGGGCGCATTGGCTGCGCTGGCGCTGATGATCGGATTCATCGCCGCTTACTGGAAAACTTTGGAAAAACGCGCGGGACGCGACCGGAGCAAAACCGTCCCTTCTTACGGGCGGCTGCTGCACGTCCTTGTCGTCACGGCGGTCCCGATCATTTTCTCAACTGCAGTATACAATTCCGTTGACATCATTGACGCTGCGCTCTTTAACCATGCGATGGCTGCCCGCGGCATCGAAGAGACCGCCTACAGCGCCGTCTGGGGCGACTATAACAACGCGTTCCTATTGCTCGTGCATCTCCCGGTCGCGCTGTCCAGCGCCGTCGCTTCGGCGCTTGTCCCGTCGCTTGCCGCCGCATACGCGCGGCACGACCGGAATCAGGTGCTTTCGAAGATCTCCCTTGCGATGACCGTGACGCTCCTGTTCTCGATCCCGTTCGCGTTCGGCGAGATGGCGGTCGGCGGGAATCTCGCGAACCTTCTGTTCTCAAAACTCGGCGAAGCGGCGCCGAAATATCTGACGGTCGGCGGCCTTGCGGTCATCACGTTCTCGCTTGCGACCGTGACGAACGCGATCCTGCAGGGACTCAACCACATGCAGCGACCGGTCCTGCACGCGCTTGCGGCGCTTGTGCTCCACGTCCTCTTAATGGTGATCCTCCTGTTCTTATTCAAGGCCGACGTCTACGCGGTCATCGTTTCCTATATCGTTTTCGGCGCGGCCGTCAGCGGATTGAACCTCTTTGCGATCTACCGCCTGACCGGCTATACAGTCAAACCGGTGAAAGGCGCATTGCTTCCGGCAGGGGCGGCATTTCTGATGGTGCTGATCTGCCTCCTCATTGCGTTCCTCGTTTCGAGAGGCATGACCGGAAAACTTGCGGATCTCTTGATCCTATTCCTCTCCGTGCTTTTCGGCGGAGGCGTTTACCTTGTCTTGATCTTCCTGACCGGCTGCATTACGAAGCGGCAGATCCTGGATCTTCCGAAAGGCGAGAAGATCGCTTCGTTCCTGACGAAGCTGAAACTTTTGAGGTGACGGGATGGACGACGTGCTCGTGCTTGGCGGCGGCGCCTCCGGTATGGCTGCGGCGATCGAGGCCGGAAGACTCGGTGTGTCGGTCCGGATCCTCGAAAAGAAAGAGCGGCTTGGCAAAAAGCTTCTTCTTACCGGCAACGGAAAATGTAATTATTCCAACTTTTATCTGACAGAACGGAACTACCGGGGACATGCCCCGGAATTCGTCCTGCCGATCCTGCATAGACATCATACGGAAGACATGCTGACCTGGTTTGAAACGCTCGGCATGCTTTCGACTTCCCGGGACAGCGGGCTCTATCCGGCGACGGAACGTGCGGAGACTGTCACTTCGATTCTCATAAAGGAACTGAACCGTCTCGGTGTCAAAGTCGATTGCGGCGTTGACGTATTAAAGGTGACGCCGAAAGAAGATGGATTTACCGTTGAGACGGATCACGGCGCGTATCAAGCGAAAACAGTGATCCTTTCGTTTGGCAGCGAAGCGGGCGTTCAGGACGCAAGGCCGTTCCGCGGCGCATCGATCCTGAAGGCACTCGGCCACCAGGTTTATCCAATGCGACCGGCGCTCGTCGCGCTGAAAGGCGAAGAAGGCTTTGAACCGCTCTGGGCCGGCGTCCGGGTGCACGCAAGCGCCCGCTATTCAGAAGAAACGGAAACCGGAGAAGTACAGCTGAACGACGACGGGATCTCCGGCATTCCGGTACTTCAGATCAGCCGTTTCGTCAACGAGGCTTTGCAGGAGTCTCCGGAAGGCGTGAATGTCTGGCTCGACTTTCTGCCGCAGTACGATGAAACCGCTTTGAACGGATTTTTAAACCGGGCAAGGGTAGAAGCGCGGGACGGAACCGTCGGAGATTATCTTTTGGGATGGCTTCCGAAAAAACTGCTGATCGCGGTCTCTGTCCGCGAGAAAGCGCTGTTTCAGAAGAAACTCAAGGACTTGACCGATCGGGAAGCGGCAAGGGTCGTTTCGTTCCTCAAGGCATTTCCTTACCGCGTGAAGGCGACCGCAGGCTTTGATAAGGCGCAGTCCGCTTCCGGCGGGCTGTCCGTCCGGGAAGTCACGGAACGACTTGAATCGAGGCTCGTTCCCGGACTCTACGTCACCGGTGAACTGCTGGACGTCGACGGCATGTGCGGCGGCTATAATCTTCATTTTGCTTTTGCGAGCGGCAGGATCGCGGGCGAGGAAGCCGCGAAAGCTGTCCTCGGGAGGCACGCATGATCGTAAACGACGTCGTGCTCCCGGCACCCGCTTCGATGGAAGATCTGTCGAATGCGGTGAAGAAGCGGCTCCGGCACGAAAGTGTGCGTTCGCTGGTGATACTTAAACACAGCATCGACGCGCGGAAAAAGCCGCAGCTTTACGAAGTCTTTACCGTCGCGGTCAATGAAGACCCGGCAGTTTACCGCGCTCCCGTTCATTTGCGGGAAACGCTTTCCGGCATATTGAACGCGGACGAGGATCCGACGGTCCTGCCGCTCTGTAACATAAAACCCGTCGTGATCGCGGGATGCGGTCCGGCCGGTCTCTTTGCTGCGCTGTGGCTCCTTCGGCGGAGGATCCCGGTCGTCCTTCTCGAACGGGGCGGAAACGTCGACGAGCGGATCGAAGCGACGAACCGCTTTTTTACCGAGAACATCCTTGATCCCGAATGCAACGTGCAGTTCGGAGAGGGCGGCGCCGGCACGTTTTCGGACGGAAAGCTCACGACCGGCACGCACCGCACCGTCGTCAACGATATGGTGCTCCGTACGTTCCATGAATTCGGCGCGCCGGAAGAGATCCTCTATGAAGCAAAGCCGCACATCGGTACGGACCGCCTGACCGGCATCGTCCGGGAAATGCGTTCGGAGATCCTCCGGCTTGGCGGCATCGTCCGGTTCCACGCGTGCTTAACGGGGATCGAACACGCCGGCAACACCTTAAAGGCAGTTGAGATCAATC
>CAMZDH010000061.1 GCA_947305345.1 uncultured Lachnospiraceae bacterium
TTAGCCTGATCGGCGAAGTCCTGAAGGGGATGTTCGGCGGCCACGCGGGCGCGAACACGCTGACGGCGTCGTCGCAGTTTGTCAACAACCTGTTCTTCCTGATCTTTGCCGTCATTGCGGTCTTCCCGGTCGGGAAGAAACTGCATGAAGCATTGACACGGGCCGTGGAGGTCTCGAAGAACCGCGTATTTGTCGCGGTCATCCGCGTCGGCCAGGCGGTCCTGCCGGGGATCCTTTTGATCCTTTCAGTGCTCGCGCTGATCGGCAACAGTTACAATCCGTTCCTGTATTTCCGCTTCTAAAGAGCGGCAGTGGTAAAATGAGGCATCAACCTTGAATACGGCAGAAGAACGACAAGAGCAAAAAGAAGAACTGAACCGCTTCTGGCAGATGGTGGGCATCACGGTCTTTTCCGTCCTGATGGTCTCGGGGATGATCATCGGCTTCCTGACTTTCTTACGTCCGAAGACCTCGGAGATCGAGAAGCGGACGCTGACGGAGTTTCCGGAGTTCTCCGTTTCCTCCTTTGCGGAAGGCGACTTTATGTCGGGGATCAGCACCTGGTACGCGGACACGTATCCGATGCGGGACAGCCTTTTATCGGCAGGGCAGAACTTCAAACTCCTCTACGGCTTCAAACGGAACAGCGTGACGAACGTCGCGAACGGCGACGACATTCCGGACGTGCCGGATCTGCCGACAAAGCCGGTCACGCCGGCGACGGATGCACCGGAGGAAACGACGGAAGCCCCCGAAACGAGGGCTCCGGAAACGACGGCGGACGCGACGAACGCGCCGGAAACGAAAACGCCGGAGACGCTCGATCCGAACGAGCTTGGCAAGGAAGGACAGGACATCGCGAAGATGAATCCGCAGGAAGCGGGCGGCGTGAACGTCCTGAACCTCGTCGGCTACTGCGTTTACGGCTTCAATTTGGGCGCGGCAAACCGCTACGCGGAAGCGGTCGCGACCGCGGCGAACGCATTGAAAGGCAGCAACGTCAAGGTCTATGAACTGCTGATCCCGAACAACTCCGGCGTGATGCTGGATGAGGCGACCCGGGAAGCCTGGAACCTTTCCGATGAAGCAAAGGTCATCCGGTACTATACCTCGAAAACCCTGGAACTTTCGCCGGACGTTACCTGCGTACAGGTGCTGGACACGCTCCGGTCGCATAATTCCGAATACCTTTACTTCTATACCGATCATCATTGGACGGCGCTCGGCGCGTATTACGCCTACGTTGAGCTCTGCAAGGCGATGGGGGTCACGCCGAACCGGCTCACCGATTATCAAACAGAAGTGACGCAGGGCTTCCTTGGCAGCTATTACAATACGAACGGACTCACGCAGCTTGGCGCGAACCCCGACACGGTCATTTCCTATGTGCCGCTGACCACGAATGAATTCGTCTTTTATGACGCTTACTTAAAGATGGAACGGACGGGCAAGATCATCCGCAACATGTCCGAATTCGACAGCAAATACGGCTACATGGGCTTCATTTACGGAGACAACCCGTACAGCATCGTGCTGAACCCCAACGTGAAGAACGGGAAGACCGCGGTGCTCGTGAAGGAATCCTTCGGCAACTGCTTCGCGCCGTTCCTCGTCGATCATTATGAGACGCTTTACATCATCGACTACCGCGATTACAAGGAGAGCATTCCGCAGCTTGTGAAGGACACCGGCGCTGTCGACCTCATTTTCGTCAACAACCTCGAAGCCCTTTCCAGCGCGAACGCGATGGACGTCCTGTACAGCATCTGCAGATGATTGCCGGAAAATGTAAAATTTACATTTTGTTCACAGAAAAACCTTTGAACATCCATTAACAATCGTGTATAATGTAATTGTAAGAAAGACAGGGCACGCGGTGCCGGACGCCGGCCAGGCGTGCCGCGAAAGAAAGGAGCGTGCGTATGAAGTACATCATCACTGGTAGAAACATGGAGGTGTCCGAAGGCCTCAGGGAGTATGTGGAGAAGAAGTTTTCGAAACTGGACTACTACTTCAATGAGTCGACGGAAATTCATGTAACGCTCAGCAAGCAGAAGGGCAGCGAGAAGGTGGAGATCACGATCCCGATGAAGGGCACCACCGTTCACGCCGAGGAAGCCTCTCAGGACATGTATCTGTCGATCGATCTCCTGGAGGACATTGTGGAGCGCCAGCTGCGGCGGAACCGCAAAAAACTCATTGACAGAAAGCAGAGTGCGCAGTCGTTTTCTTCCGTCTTCATTGACAATCCGGTGGACGATGAGCTGGAAGACGAAGAAGAGGTGAAGATCGTCCGGACCAAAAAATTCGAAATGAAACCCATGACGGCGGAAGAGGCCTGTTTCCAGATGGAAATGTCCGGTCACATGTTCTACGTATTCTGCAATGCGGATACAAATCTCGTCAGTGTCGTCTACAAACGGAAAGACGGCAACTACGGTCTGATCGAACCGGAAGCGTAAGACTTCCTTTGACAACTGAATATGCCGTAAGAACGGGCCCGCACCGGAAAAGGTGCGGGTCCGCTTTCGTTCCGGCTTTGTTGCGGACGCGCGCCTTTTGTGTTATAGTATTAGGGAATTTAGTGAATACAAATGGAAAGGGCGAAAGGATCATCAATGGATCATTACGCAGTCAAGGGCATGAGCTGCGCCGCATGCGTGGCGCGCGTCGAAAAAGCCGTGAAAACGGTGGAAGGCGTGGAAGCGGTCAGCGTGTCGCTCCTCACGAATTCCATGACCGTGGAAGGCACGGCGCCGCCCGATCTCATTAAAAAAGCCGTTAAGGACGCGGGCTACAGCGCGAAGCTTGCGAAGGACAGTCCGCTCGCAAAAACTACGGACGACGGTCCTTCGGAGTTTCAGGTGCTCCGACGGCGGTTCTTCATTTCCTTGGGGTTCCTCCTCGTCCTTATGTATCTTTCCATGGGCCACATGATGTTCGGCTGGCCGCTGCCGGGCTTTTTATCATCGCATTTCGCGATGGGAGCCGCGCAGGCGGTCCTTTCGCTCATCATCATGGTCATCAACGGCAAATTCTTCGTTAACGGCTTCAGGGGCGTCCTGCACGGCGCGCCGAACATGGATACGCTCGTCGCGCTCGGGAGCGGGGTGTCGTTCGTCTACAGCCTCGTCCTTTTGATCCTGCTTCTTTTCAAGGAAGATCCCGAAATGCCGGACTTTTATTTTGAGTCGGCGGGAATGATCTTAGTCCTGATCACGCTCGGAAAAATGCTGGAAGCGTATTCGAAAGGGAAAACGACGAGCGCGATCGACGGTCTGAAAAAGCTTGCGCCGGACCGGGCGTCCGTGATCCGGAACGGAGCGGAGATCACGGTTTCCGTCGGCGAGATCGAAAAAGGCGACATCGTCGCCGTGCGGCCGGGCGAATCCTTCCCCTGCGACGGAACGGTCACAAGCGGCAGTTCCAGCGTGAACGAAGCTTCCCTCACCGGGGAATCCGTGCCGGTCGACAAAGCCGTCGGCCAGAAGGTCTCCGCGGGGACCGTGAACCTCACGGGGTATCTTGAATTCCGGGCGGATGAGACCGGCGACGAGACGATGCTTGCGAAGATCATCCGGCTCGTCAGCGACGCTTCGGCGACCAAGGCGCCGGTGCAGCGGCTTGCCGACAGGATCGCCGGCATTTTCGTGCCGGTCGTGATCGGGATCGCGATCGTGACGTTTGCCGTCTGGATGATCGTGAATCACAACCTGCCGAATGCGCTCACGCACGCGATCTCTGTCCTCGTCGTCAGCTGCCCGTGCGCGCTCGGTCTTGCGACGCCGGTCGCGATCATGGTCGGAAACGGCGTCGGCGCAAGAAACGGGATCCTTTTCAAGACCGCGGCCGCGTTGGAAACCTGCGGAAAGGCAAGGAAGATCGTCTTTGACAAGACCGGTACATTGACCGACGGGGTGCCGAAAGTGACCGATCTATTGCCTTCGGAGGGTGTCTCGCAGGACGAAATGTTAAAATTTGCTTATGCGCTTGAAATAAGATCTGAACATCCGCTTGCAAAAGCGATGACAGACTATGTGGAAAATAACACAAATATCGCAGCCGACCGTGACGGTCTGCCCCGGATCACCGGCTTTGAAGCCGTGACCGGCTTTGGCTTGAGGGGCCCGGTCGGATCCGAGGGGGAGAGCGTCCCGCTTCTCGGCGGAAAGCGCGCGTTCATCGCGGAAGCTGCCGAGATCCCCGAAGAATTCGAAAAACGGGCGAGATCGCTCGCCGAAGCCGGCAAGACCGTCTTTTACTTCGCGCTCGGAACGAAGCTCCTCGGCGCGGTCGCGGTCTTCGATACCCTGAAGGCGGACGCTCAGGAAGCCGTGGAAGCGCTCCTGGAACTGAAGGTGACGCCGGTCCTCTTAAGCGGAGACAACCGCGTGACGGCGGCAACGGTCGGCCGGGAGGCCGGGATCTCGGAGGTCCTTTCGGAAGTGCTGCCGGAGGAAAAGGAAGCGAAGGTCCGGGAAATGAAGGCGGACGGTTCGGTCGTCGTCATGGTCGGCGACGGCATCAACGACGCGCCGGCACTCACGACGGCGGACGTCGGCATGGCGATCGGCGCGGGCACGGACATCGCGATCGACGCCGCGGACGTCGTCCTGATCAACAGCCGTGTTACGGACGTCGTCGGCGCCGTGCGCTTAAGCCGCGCCGTCTACCGGAACATCCGGGAGAATCTCTTCTGGGCGTTTTTCTATAACGTTCTGATGATCCCGCTTGCCGCGGGCGTCTTCACCGGGCTCACTGGCTGGACGATGTCTCCGATGATCGGCGCGGCCGCGATGAGCCTAAGTTCGTTCACGGTCGTGATGAACGCGCTCCGCCTAAACTTTGTTAAGCTGAAGAAAAAGGCTTGAATCGGAAGTAGGCCTGTGTTAGCATTATTTTGCAGCGTGTCAAAAAGACAACGCATGATAGGAAAGGAAGCCCATGACCATCCGGGAACAGATCGAAGAACGTGAATTTGAAATCCTGAGCCCCTATGCCGCGTTTTCGCGGAATTCGCTCGGGCGGAAGCGCGACGAGGAGCCGTGCGACATCCGGACCTGCTATCAAAGGGACCGCGACCGCATTATCCATTCAAAGGCATTCCGCCGCTTAAAGCAT
>CAMZDH010000062.1 GCA_947305345.1 uncultured Lachnospiraceae bacterium
TGAACTTGCCGATCATGGAATGCTCGGAAGTGCCGATCAGGTACAGGTCCTCGCCTTCGATCTTGTACATCATCGCGTCCATCTCCGCAAAGCTCATGACGCCGGTGACGACGTCGGAGCGGATCATGAACGGCGGCACCACATAGGTGAAGCCGCGGTTGATCATGAAATCGCGGGCGTAGGCGATGACCGCGGAATGCAGCCGCGCAATGTCGCCCATTAAATAATAGAAGCCGTTGCCGGCCACGCGCCGCGCGGCGTCCAGGTCGATGCCGTTGAAGCGTTCCATGATCTCGGTGTGGTACGGGATCTCGAATGAAGGCACGACGGGTTCACCGAACTTCTCGATCTCCACGTTTTCGGAGTCGTCCTTCCCGATCGGGACCGACGGGTCAATGATGTTCGGAATGATCATCATGCGCTTTAACAGCTCTTCCTCGACCGTTTTTTCCTCTGCGGACAGTTCGTCAATGCGCGCGCCGTCGGCGGCGACCTCTTCCTTCACCGCATTGGCTTCATCGCGCTTTCCCTGTCCCATCAGAGAACCGATCTGTTTTGACAGGCGGTTCCGCTTCGCACGAAGGTCTTCCACTTCGACCTTGATCTCGCGGTTCCTCTGATCCAGCGCGAGCACTTCATCGACGAGCGGCAGTTTCTGATCCTGAAACTTTTTCCGGATGTTTTCCCGGACCGCTTCTGGATTTTCCCGTACAAATTTGATGTCTAACATAGATTCTCTCCAGAAACGTATGATTTTATGCGGCTGCAAAAAGCGCCAAGCTGAGCACGAGCAGTCCGATCGCGCTGAGGTTGAACAGAAGGCCCAGGATCCCGAACGCGACCGAGCGTTTGCCGACGGCGCACAGGATGATGCCGAGCAGACCGAAGAACGCAAAGAGTGAGACCGCCGAGATGCCGATCATCACGATCGGCACCGAGAAGCCTGCCGTGACTGCCCCGTCCGAGACGCTCGTTAAAAGCGCGATGATCACAAAAATGATCGAAGCCAGGATGAACAGAAGGCCGAAAATGAACGAAAGCACGGAGAAAACCTTGCCGGCGGTACCCGTTGCGTGGCGTCCCTTGGAGATCTGCGGCTTCTGCGGCTGTGCCGGCTGCTGGTAAACGACCTGCGGCTGCACCGGCTGCTGGTAAACGGCCTGCGGCTGCGCCGGCTGCTGGTAAACAGGCTGCTGGTAAACAGGCTGCTGGTACGCGGGCTGCGGCGCGGGCTGGGGCACAGGGTGAGGCGCGGGTTGAGGCGCGGGTTGAGGCGCGGGCTGAGGCGTTGCCTGCTGAGAGGCCGCCTGGATCAGTTTTGCGCCGCAGGAGGTGCAAAACACGGATCCGTCCGGAACCTGATTTCCACAATTTGTACAGAACCTGTCAATCCCCTTTCTCACCTTCGTGAATGCTCTGTGATCATGCGTTCTATCGCTTGATTTTACCGCATTTAAACGTCATCGTCAAGGTCTTTGAGGTTTTATCGTCCGGGGCTGAGCGACCCGGAAACGGCCGTTTTCAGAAGCTGTGGCTGCCGCCGCCACCGCCGCCGCTGAAACCGCCTCCGCCGCCACCACCACCGCCGCCTCCGCCACCGCCGGAGGAGCGGATCGGCCGGTATTCCCGGGTCGTGCCGGTCTGGACCACGGTGGGTTCAGACCCCGTGAAGCTCGCGCGGGACGCGGCCAGGATCTCCGATTCCTTCGCCTGTTTCAGGGAGGTCGCCGCATTGACGATGATGAACATGACGAGGAGCGCGATCGCGAGCGCAAGAAGCGCGTTGCTCGCGTATTTCATCGGCTGCGCGATCTGTCCGCCCTGCAGGAGCGTCCGGATCTCCGAAAACGCCTCCGCGGCGCAGGCGTAGTACTCGCCGCGCGATGCATATGAATAAATGTTGTCCGCGATCGTGTCACCGCGGCCGTTGGTGATCGTACCGTGCGCCGCGCCGTCCGACCAGACCACGACCTTCCGAAGACGCATGTCGATCATGAACATCGCGCTGCTTTCGCCGTGGAAGAGGCTTGCGAGGTAAGCCCTCGCGTAATCCTCGGCGTTCCCGTAGCCGTGGCTGCTTGTCGAATGGAACGCGACGTTTCCGAATTCCGTGATCGGGACCATTTCCTGTAAGAGCTTCTGCTCCTCGGCGGAAGTGAGCAGGTCCGCGTCGTCGTTCAGGATCGCCTGATAGCCCGTTTCTTCGTTCCGGTACGAAGCCGTATTCTCCCCATAGGACGCGGTGTCCGCATGAGCGGCGACGGCGCCGGACAGGAACAGGAACAGCGGAATGCAGAAGAAAAGGAGTCGAATCTTACGCACGGTCGCCACCCCCTCTCTTGCCGAACTGCGGGATCGGCCGGAAGACCGCCCGGTTGTGCCACCGGACCGCGTCGAACGCGCACCAGATGATCATCGCGAGCGAGATCCCCGCCGCGCCGTAATAGAAAATGTCCTGCACCGGATTGACGATCAGGATGATGATCGAAAGCGCAAAGGCAAGGATCGGCTTGATCAGCGAGCCGATCTTTTTCTTCGCCGGCGAGCTTTGAATGCCGCGCTTACGTCTGGACGATTTCACCATCGATGCGATGGTCCAGACGATGACGGCAAGCACTGCGCCTGCAACGGCGATGGTATAAAGGACTTCCCTGTCAAAGAAATTAACGAGGATAAATGCGGCGATGATCGCCGCGACGATGCCGAAAACCATGAGCACTTTTTTCAGTGCTTTCGACGTCTGCTTCTTCTGTTCTTCGGCGCCTTCCTTCCGGATCTCCTCGCGGGCCTCCGGCGTAGCCGCGGCCTCCGCCGCCTGCCGGCGCATCAGTTCCTGCTGCGTCATCTGCTCCACGTAAGCGAGCCCCTGGTCGTTCAGCTGGTTTTCCTGGGTATAGGCCTTGTTCATCTGGCTGTTGACGACAAAGAAGGAGACGACGGACAGGATGAGCGTCGCGATCAGCGCGGTGCCCGGCGTCAGCGTGATGAATGTATTAAACAGGAAAAACAGCGGAACCGCGGCGATGAGCGACCCTAAAATGTATTTCCAGAAGGCGATCGGGATGTCCGCCGAGATCTTGCCGGTTTCGCCGTTCACGACCGCGTACGAGATTAGATTCTTCTTGCCCCGCACGCGGTTCGCGAGGAACCAGACCGGAAAATAGCCCTTCACCTCGGCAACGGCTTCGGTCGGGATCGACTCCGCCACGGAAGAAGCCGAGACGCCGTGCGAGGAGAATGCGGAATCGGCCGCCGTCTGCTCCGCCATATAGTTTCTCGCAATCTGATCCGCGTCCTTTAGATAGACTTCGCTCGGCACATCGCTGACATCCGCGTAAAAGCCGCTCATGTAGGTCGGGGTAAACTTGTTCGCGCCGACTGCCCTGAACGGCGCGATCGCGTCGCTCATCACGTCCGAAAAGGAGGAGGCCGCATCGTAACTGATTCCCTCGTAGGTCGATGAAATGTACCGGCTCACCTGGTAATGATCGTGGATGACGTAGTCGCCCGCGCGGTGCGTGGTCTCGCCCGTGCCGCTTGCCGTCCCCTCCGCCCGGAAGGAGTAGATCCAATACGGCATGTAGATGCCGCGGAACTTTTCGATCTCCGTATCCGCCTTCATGTAATTCGGCGCGAAGACCGCGCGCCCGAGAAGGCGTTTATAGGCGGCCTTGCATTCGTCCTTGCCGATCCTGAAGGGGATGATGACCTGCGGCGCCATCTCGGCGTCCAGCCGGCCTTCCAAAAGCACCGACGCGCCGCAATAACTGCAGAACGTCGCCGCCGTCTCGTCGGTCGATAAAACCGTGCCGCCGCAGTTCGGACAGGTATAGACGATCGTCTGATATTCGCCTTCCTGCGGCATGACGCCCGTCTCCCCCGAGGCCTGCACGATATAGGTCAGGGACGGGTCCTGCGGATCCATGGTCCTCATGCAGTGGTCGCAGGTCATCAGCTGGGTCTTCGGATCGAATCGGAGCGCTGCGCCGCAGCCGGGACATTTATACATGGGCCTCTCCTTTCTCTAACGCGAGAAACGCCTCTTCCGAGATCACCGGCACGCCGAGTTCCCGCGCCTTTTTGTTCTTGGTCGACCCCGAGCTCACGTCGTTGTTGATGAGATAGTCGGTCTTATTCGTCACGGAGCCGGTCACCTTGCCGCCCCGCGCCTCGATGAACGCCTTTAATGCGTCCCTGTTTTCAAATGCGTGTACCGCGCCGGTGACGACGAAGACCTTGCCCGCAAGCGAATCTGCCGTCGGCGCGGACGTGGCCTCGACCGTGACCTCGGTAAGTAAGTCGTCTAAAAACGCGTTTTTCTTCGGATCCTGAAAGAATGCGACGATGTCCTCCGCGGTCGTTTCGCCGATCGACTCGATCGCGACGAGTTCTTCCGCGGACGCCTGCCGAAGCGCTTCAAGATCGCCGTGATACTGCCGGTCCAGAAGCTTTCCGCTCGCGACGCCGATGCCCGGGATGCCGATGCCGAACACGATCCGCGCCATCGTCGTCTTCCTGGCGTTTTCCGCCGCGTCCCGGAGGAGTTCGAACGACCGGCGCCCGAAGCCCGGCATCTCCGAGATCTCTTCTTCGTAGCGCGACAGCCGGAAGAGGTCCCCCGGCGTCCTGATGAAACCGCGGTCGATCAGTTTTTCGAGCGTCGTCTCCGACATCCCGACGATATTCAATGCGTCGCGGCTCACGAGCTGCGCGAACAGCTTGATCTCCTTCGCGCTGCACTCCGGATTCGGACAATGCAGGGTCTTCACGCCCGCCTCGTTCCGGATGAGCGTTTTCGCGCCGCAGACCGGGCAAACGTCCGGGATCGGCAGATGCCCTTTCTTCGTCCGGTTCTCCGCGATCTGCGGAATGATCATGTTGGCCTTGTAAACGAGGAGCTCGTCCCCGAGCCCGAGCTCGAGTTCCTCGATGATCGAAACGTTATGTACCGAGGCGCGGCTCACGACCGTGCCCTCGAGCTCGACCGGCGTGAACACCGCGACCGGATTGATGAGTCCGGTCCTCGACGCGCTCCATTCGACTGAAAGCAGCGTCGTGACCGCCATTTCATCCCGCCACTTGAAGGCCATCGCGTTCCGCGGG
>CAMZDH010000063.1 GCA_947305345.1 uncultured Lachnospiraceae bacterium
AATGACCCTCGCATTCAATGAGCACCGGAAACCGGTCTATGATCTTCAGTATCTTGAGAGAGCGCAGAAACGGATCAAGGAATCGCGTGAATAAAATGCGCCGGCATCATTGTTGAGCAGCAGGGATCTCACACGGGATCCTTTCCTGCCTCGTTGAATGATCACAGGCATGAGAGCCGCCACAGGATGTTGTGGCGGCTCTTTTGTTTGCAATTTCAAGGCTGGTGATCCTGCATTTCCACCGGGAAACCAGAGAAAAATCGTTGCATTCAACGCGTTTCTATGATATTCTAATATCAGTATGGGATATTGTGAGCGTACACGCGCACCCCAAGAAGAGAAAGCGAGGAAGTTCGATGAACAGTTACAAGACAGAAGACATCCGCAACGTCGTGCTTTTGGGACATGGCAGCTGTGGCAAGACCACGCTGACGGAAGCCATCGCGCTGCTCGGCGGCCTCGTGTCCCGCATGGGCACCGTGACCGGCGGCAACACGATCAGCGACTTCGATAAGGAAGAGCAGAAGCGCGGATTTTCATTATCGGCGACGGTCCTGCCCGTCGAGTGGAACCAGAAGAAGATCAACATCATCGACACGCCCGGCCATAGCGATTTCGGCGGTGAGGCGGAAGAAGGCGTTTCCGCAGCGGATGCCGCGGTCATCGTCGTATCCGGCAAGGACGGCGTCCAGACCGGTACGATCAAGGCCTGGGAGCTGTGCGAGAAATATAACCTCCCGCGGTTCATTTTCGTGACGGACATGGACCTCGCGGAAGCGAACTACGGCAAGGTCGTCGCCGCGCTGAAGGAAAAATTCGGTCAGAAGATCGCGCCGGTCTGCGTGCCGATCCGCGAAGGCGAAAAGCTCGTCGGCTACGTCAACGTCGTCAAGGGCAAGGCTTACCGTTACCTCGAAGCCGGCAAACGTCAGGACATCGATGTCCCGGCGGACGTGAAGGACGCGCTGGAGGAAGCGCACGGCGAATTGATGGAAGCCGTTGCGGAGACCTCCGAAGAGTTCATGGAGCGTTATTTTGAGGGTGAAGAGTTCACCGAGGAAGAGATCCTCGGCGCGCTGCATGACAACGTCGCGAGCGCGGACCTCGCACCGGTCTACATGGGCTGCGGTGCGACGGCACACGGCGTCTTCATGCTGCTGAACGACATTGCATCCCTCGCGCCGTCACCGGCGAAGGCCGGCTGCAAGGGCGTTCTGGACGACGGCGGCGAATTCGCAGCGGATTACGATCCCGCGAAGCCGAAGACCTTCTACGTCTGGAAGACGATCGTCGACCCGTTCATCGGCAAGTATTCGCTGATCAAGGTGAAATCCGGCGTGTTAAAGACGGACGACTCTCTGGTCAACCGCAGGACGAACAATGAAGAGCGGATCGGCAAGCTTTACCTCATGCAGGGCAACAAGCCGATCGAAGTTCCGGAGCTTCAGGCGGGCGATCTCGGCGCGTTAGCGAAGTTAGACGACGCGAAGACCGGCGACACCTATGCGCAGAAGGGCACGGCCGTGACCTATCCGGTTCCGGAATTCACGAAGCCTTACACCTATATGCGTTATGCCTGCACGGTCAAGGGCGAAGACGACAAGGCGAGCGCAGCGCTGTCGAAGCTGATGGCGGAAGACGTCACCTTAAAGGTTGTCAACGATTCCGCAAACGGCCAGCAGCTCGTATACGCCGTCGGCGATCAGGCACTGGAGATCGTCAAGAGCAAGCTCCTCGGCCGCTACAAGGTCTCGATCGAACTCTCCGAGCCGCGCGTCGCGTTCAAGGAGACGATCACGAAGACCTCCGACGTGCAGGGCAAGCATAAGAAGCAGTCCGGCGGCCACGGCCAGTACGGCGACGTCCGCATGCGCTTCTCGAATTCGGGCGACAACGAGACCCCGTATGTCTTTGAAGAAGAAGTCGTCGGCGGCTCCGTCCCGAAGAACTACTTCCCGGCCGTTGAAAAGGGCATCCAGGAATCTGTCCTGAAGGGCCCGCTGGCCGGCTACCCGGTCGTTGGCGTCAAGGCCGTTCTGTACGACGGTTCCTACCATCCGGTCGACTCCTCCGAAGCCGCATTCAAGATGGCGACGTTCCTTGCCTTTAAGGATGGCTTCATGAAGGCCGGTCCGGTGCTTCTGGAGCCGATCATGAACGTCAAGGTCACGGTCCCGAACGACTACACCGGCGACGTCATGGGCGATCTCAACAAGCGCCGCGGCCGTGTGCTCGGCATGAATCCGCTGCCCGGCGGTAAGCAGACCGTCGAAGCGGAAGTGCCGGAAATGGAACTCTTCGGTTATTGCACGGTGCTCCGTTCGATGACCGGCGGCATCGGCACCTACGAAGTGAACTTCGATCACTACGAGCAGGCGCCGCGCGACATTCAGGAGAAGGAAGTCGCGAAGAAGGCTGCGGAAGAAAAAGAATGACCGGAAACGGCTTTTCGGGAGGGACCCGTTCGGGTCCCTCCCTTTTTTAGTGGCCTCCCCTTAGGCGATCGGCCGTATCGTGGAAAAAATGGTTTCAACTTCTGGAAAATGTGCTATACTAATAATTTATAAGAATTCAATTCAGAAAGGGGGCGGATCCATGCCGGAATACGTAGCAGGCGTTGACGTCGGCGGCACGACGGTCAAGATCGGGCTTTTTCCACGCGGCGAAAAGCCGCTGAAGCTTTGGGAGATCCCGACGCCGAGAGGGTACGCCCTTTTTCCGGCGGTCTGGGCGTCGATTGAAAAGACGCTGAAAACGCTGGATATTCCGAAAGAGGACCTGAAAGCGATCGGCATGGGGCTGCCCGGACCGGTCACGGACGACGGATTCATGCCGGCCGGCTGCATCAATTCATGGCTTCAGCCCTGCAACGCGGTAGCCTGCATGGAGCGAGAGAGCGGGATCTTATGCGCTGCCGGAAACGACGCCAACGCTGCGGCTCTTGGTGAAATGCGGCACGGCGCGGCGCGGGGCCATGAAAATGTCGTGCTCCTGACGCTCGGCACGGGCGTCGGCAGCGGGATCATTGTCGGCGGCAAGCTGCTCGCGGGTTCGCACGGATGCGCGGGCGAGGTCGGTCACTTCGTCGTGAATCCCGGGGAGACCGAGGCCTGCAACTGTGGAAACCGCGGATGTCTCGAACAGTATGCTTCCGCGACCGGAATCGTCCGGAGCGCGAAGCGCTTCCTCGCGCAGGAGGACCGCGCTTCCGTTCTGCGGGGAAAAGAAGAGATGCTGACCGCGAAGGACGTCGCGGACGCCGCGAAAGCGGGCGACGGGATCGCGATGGAAGCGATGGAAGTCTTTGGAAAAATGCTGGGGCTTGCGGTCGCGCACCTCATGCTGACCACGGATCCTGAGATCATTGTTCTCGGAGGCGGCGTCTCGAAGGCAGGGACGTTCATCATCGATCTGGTGGAAAAATACAGTACGGCATATACGCACATCGCGAAGGAACGGGCGAAGATCGTTCTTGCGGCGCTCGGCAACGACGCCGGCGCGTACGGGGCGGCAGCGCTCGCGGAGCAGAAACTCGAAACATGAAACAGGATACGCTGAAAAGAATCATCCGCGAGATGAAGCCCTATGGATTCCGCATCGGGCTCAGTCTCCTTTTGACGGTCATCAGTGTGGTGTCCTCGCTTTTTGTCCCGGTGCTGATCGGCCGCGCGGTGGACTGTTTCCCGGAAAACCCCGGCGGCACGGAGGACATTCTAATGAAGCTCCTGCCGATCCTTGGCGAGATGGCGGGCGTGATCGTGATCAGCGGGATCTGCCTTTGGTTTACGACGGTCCTCAACCAGGGCACCGTCTACCGCGTCGCACAGAGCCTCCGGAACCGGATGTTCACGCATCTTCATGAACTGCCGCTCTCAGCGCTCGACCGCCGGCCGTCCGGCGACCTCGTGAGCCGCATGGTCGCGGACGTTGACCAGGTGACTGACGGGCTCCTTATGGGCTTTTCACAACTGTTCAACGGCGTGCTTTCGATCGTTGTCACCTTCATTTTCATGTTGCTTGAAAACGTCTGGATCACGCTTGCGATCGCGGTCGCGACGCCGCTTTCGCTCGTCGTGACCCGGTTCATCGCAAAGAAATCGCATAAATATTTTGAAGCACAGGCGAAGAGCCGCGGGGCGGAGACCGCCTTCATCAACGAGATCCTTCCGAACGAGAAGACGGTCAAGACCTACGGGCAGGAGGACGAGTCGGTCGCGAAGTTCGCGGCACTCGACGAGACGCTCCGGAAGCATTCGCTGAAAGCGGTCTTTTATTCGTCGCTCGTGAATCCGACGACGCGGTTCCTCAACGCGCTGATCTACGCGCTCGGCGGCATGCTCGGCGCGCTCACCGTGATCTCGACCGGCGGCGCGTTTTCGGTCGGCAGCCTCGCCTGTTTCTTAGCGTTCGCGGCGCAGTACGCGAAGCCGTTCAACGAGATCTCCGGCGTCGTCACAGAACTGCAGAATGCGATCGTCTCGGCGGCAAGGATCTTTGAGATCATGGATCTTCCGGGAGAGGAGGATCCACAGCGGAGCGCATCCGCTGACATTCCTGTCCGGGGCGAAGTCGTATTCGACGACGTTTCATTCTCGTATGTTCCGGAAAAACCGCTGATCCGGCATTTTTCCTTAAAGGTCGAGCCCGGCCAGCACATCGCGATCGTCGGGCGGACGGGCTGCGGCAAAACGACGCTGATCAATCTGCTCATGGGCTTTTATCCCGTGAACAGCGGAGAGATCCGGATCGACGGACAGCCGACGGATCAAATGTCCCGCGAAGAGCTTCGCGAAAAATTCGGGATGGTATTACAGGAGACCTGGCTGATGGCCGGGACCGTTTCGGACAACATCCGGATCGGGAAACCCGACGCGACGGAAGAAGAGGTCCGGGAAGCCGCGAAGCGCGCGCATGCGGACGGCTTCATCCGCCGGATGGAGCACGGTTACGACACGGTCCTTCAGGAGAACGGCGGCGCCCTCTCCGAAGGGCAGAAGCAGCTCCTTT
>CAMZDH010000064.1 GCA_947305345.1 uncultured Lachnospiraceae bacterium
GTCCGGATCCGTCGGGATCCCCAGGGCCTCGCCGAGCCGGTTTGCGATCTCCTCCGCCTGATTGTAGCCGCGGATCCTTTTCCTTCGGTCGTGCACCGGTACCGGGATCAGCGCTTCGGCGCCCCAGGACAGGATCTCTCTCCTGTTCCTTTCCGCGAAATCTTTGCAGGGATATTCGAGCAGCTGACAGTTCCCGTGGTATTTGACCTCCGCCATCAGGCGGCGAATGTATTTGGACGTATATTCCGCCCAGGACAGGCCCTTTTTGAACGAGGGTCTGTTTTTTTCGCAGTTCCGGCAGAATTCAAACGAGCCGTCGGACAAGGGTTTTCCGCAGGAAAAGCAGGTCGGCGCCTGAACGCGCCGCACCTTCTTTTCGCAGTCGGGGCAGATGAGACTTCCCCCGAGCGGCAGCGCGTCCAGACAGACCGGGCACCGCTTCGGGTAGATCAGGTCAATGAAATTCATGCAGGTTTTGGATCAGTTCTGAAAGGCCGGTATAACGGCGCGTCTTGCGGTCGTTCCGGATCATTCGAAGAAAGGTATCGTAACTCCCGACGATCGTCACGCAGGTCCTTGCGCGCGTCACGCCGGTATATAATAGGTTTCTCGTCATCAAAAGATCGGGACCGGAAAGGAGCGGCAGCACGACCGCGGGGTATTCCGAGCCCTGAGATTTGTGGATCGTGACGGCATAGGCGAGCTCCAGCTCGTCGAGCGACCGGAACGGGTAGACGACGACTTTGTGATCGTCGTAGACGACCGTCATCGTCTCCTCGAAAAAGCTGATGGAACGGATGAAGCCGATCTCGCCGTTGAACACGCCCTTGCCCGTGACGGACGGCATCGTATCCTCGATCTCCCACGTCAGGTCGTAGTCGTTCCGGACGTGCATGACCTTGTCGCCTTCCCGGAAAACGGTGTCGGCGTACTCCTTTTCGCGGACGCCCTCCCGAGGCGGATTGAACTCCTGCTGCAGGAGTTTGTTGAGGGTCTCGACGCCGAGCGTGCCGCGTTTCATCGGACAGAGCACCTGCAGGTCCTTCGTGTCCGCGTGAACGTACTTCGGGAGCTTATCGCGAAGGAGCGTCACGGTCGCGCCGACGATCTCCCCGGGGACGTTCCTTTCGACGAACAGGAAGTCCTTCGAATACTTCTTTTCGACGATCTCGCCCGCATTGATCTTATGGGCGTTGACGATGATGTCGCTCTCGGCGGACTGCCGGAAAATGTGTTCGAACTTGACGACAGGGAAGCAGTTCGAGCGGATCAGATCCCGGAGCACTTCGCCCGGGCCGACGCTCGGCAGCTGGTCCGCGTCGCCGGAAAGGACGAGCCGCTGCCCCGCGACGAGCGCGCGAAGGAGCGACAGCATTAAGAATTCGTCGACCATCGACATTTCGTCGATGATGATGACGTCGGCGTCGAGCGGATTGTCCTCGTCCCGCTGGAACCGCATACTGACGCCGTCGTCTTCCGGATTGCCGCTCGCTTCCAAAAGGCGGTGGATCGTCGCGGCTTCATAACCCGTCGCTTCGGTCATGCGCTTTGCCGCGCGCCCGGTCGGCGCCGCGAGGAGAACGTCCAGCCCCTCCTTGAGGAAGAATTCGATCATGACGTGGATCGTCGTCGTCTTGCCGGTGCCGGGACCGCCGGTCATGATGGTCACACCGTTCGTCGCGGCGGTCAGAATCGCTTTCCGCTGCAGGTCGTCAAGCGACACCCCCTGCGCCTTTTCGACCCGGCGGATCTTCGCTTTCAGCGCTTCTTCGTCCTCACCGGTTTCACGAAGGTTCAGTTCCTTCAGACGGAGCGCGATCTGCTCTTCCGTCAGGTAAAAGTGGTAGAGGTAAACGCGTTCCTCCTGCCCTTTTTGCACCCGTTTGATCTTCCGCTCGATCGCGAGGTCCTGTAGAAGATGGTCGAAATCTCCGATCCCGACCGCGAGCAGCTTTTCCGTCTCCAGGATCAACAGGTCCTTCGGAAGATACATGTGGCCGTTTCCGGCCGCCTCCTGCAGCGCGTAGAGCGCGGCCGCGCGGATCCGTTTTTCCGAATCTCTCGCAATATTCATGCGGGCCGCGATCTCGTCCGCGGTCTTGAAGCCGACGCCGCGGACGTCCTCCGCGAGCCGGTACGGATCCTCCCGGAGCACGCGGTAGAGGTTTTCCCCGTACGCTTCGAAGATCCTTGCCGCGAGGCTTAGGGAAATGCCGTACTGCTGCAGGAAGATCATCGCGTTCCGCGTTTCCCGCTTGGAAACGATCTGTTCCGCGATGGCCATCGCAATGCGGAGGCTGATGCCCTTCACTTCCTGCAGGCGCTCCGGCTCCTCCTCCATGATCCGGAACGTCTCGTCGCCGAATTTCGCGACGATCCGCTTCGCTAGTCTTTCACCGATGCCCTTGACCGCCCCGCTCGAAAGATACCGTTCCATCGAAGCCGCGTCGTCCGGCGCGATGAATTTGTACGCGCTGACCTTGATCTGCGGCCCGTAGGTCGGATGCAGGATCCGCTCGCCGGTCGCTTCAATGTATTCCCCTTCTGAAATCGACGGAAACACGCCGACGAGGCATTCCTCGCCGCCTTCCGCGGAAAGCCGGAGCACGGTATAGCCGTTCTCCTCGTTCCGGAATGTGATCTTTTCGACGTATCCTTCGATGGTTTCCATGATCCTTCAGTGATACAAAAAGCGTGACAGACGGTCCTGAAACACCGCAGGCGAATGTGACATCACATTCGCCTGACGGATCGCTCCTAAGAAAATGCGGTTTTGTTAAGCGCCGCTGTAATCGTAATTGTTCAGGAACTCGATGTACTTGCCGGTGCCGATCGCGACGCAGTTCATCGGGTCCTCCGCGATCATCGTGGAGATCGAGGTGCGCTCCTCGATGAGCTTGTCCATGCCGTTCAACAGCGCGCCGCCGCCGGTCAGGACGATGCCGCGGTCGGAAATGTCGGCCGCGAGCTCGGGCGGCGTTTTTTCCAGCACGGCGTGCACCATGTCGACGATCTTGTTCGCCGATTCCTGCAGGGCTTCGAGCGTCTCGTCGCTCGTCAGCGTCACGGTCTTCGGAAGGCCGGTCACGAGGTTCCGCCCGCGGACCTCCAGCGTCTTGATCTCCTCCGCGGTCCGTTCGCCGATCAGGAGGTTGTGTTTTTTACGCATGTAGCGGACGAGGGCTTCGTCAAAGTCGTCGCCGGCGACCTTCAAGGAGTCCGACACGACCGTGCCGCCGAGCGAGATCACGGCGATGTCCGTCGTGCCGCCGCCGATGTCGACGATCATGTTGCCGCAGGGCTTCGCGATGTCGATGCCCGCGCCGATGGCTGCCGCGACCGGCTCTTCGATGATGAACACCTCGCGGGCGCCCGCGTTGATCGTCGCGTCTTCCACGGCCTTCCGCTCGACTTCGGTGATGTGCGAAGGCACGCAGACCGAGATCCTCGGCCGGCGGAACGTCCGCTTGCCGAGCGCCTTCTGAATGAAGTACCGGATCATCTTTTCGGTGATCGTATAATCCGAAATGACGCCGGCGCGGAGCGGCCGGACCGCCTTGATGTTGCCGGGCGTCCGCCCGATCATCAGGCGGGCTTCCTCGCCGATCGCCTTGATCTCATTCGTATTCGTGTCGTACGCGACCACGGACGGCTCTTTGAGTACCACGCCTTTACCGTTGATATAGACAAGGATGCTGGCAGTACCGAGGTCGATACCGATATCTGTTCCGCTTCCAAACAGATCCATGCTGGATTCCTCCTGTTCCATGAGGATATACTTGGTTATATGTTAAAGCAAAGAACCGGTTTTGTCAATTCGCGCGTTTTGAATTTTCCCGGCTTGCCGCTCCCGCTCACTCTGACAGGTATTCGGAAAGATCTATTACCGGCACGACCTCATATTCCGTCGTTTCCGCCTGATAGTAGTTTATATAGGAGAGTCTGTTCTCATCAAAATCGTAGGAATAGGTGACTTCATACGCATTACCCTCGACCGAATAACCAATGCAAACGACGTATAGGTGATCGTCTTCACTGTACACTTCACTAAAAGGAGTAATCAGTCCATCGATCAGGTCTTTCCTCCGCAGCATGACATTCTTCATTCCGACCCACATCCGGTGAAAAGCCTCGCTGGACTTTTCAGCCTCCTGTATGAATAGTTCCTTCTCCACTCCGTCCCTGCAGAACCTGACGCTCATTCCGCGTCCTTGCAAAGTCCCGGTAACCATAAGTGAAGGATACTCGTAAGCGGAATACTCGTACTTATGGACCTGCCCGGTTTTGAGAGAATACTCGTAGACCTGATCGTAATCCGTCAGCACAAACACCCCGTTCAGAAAATATGATCTTCTGTTTTTGTATGGCAGAGTTCCCGGATACGGCGCCAAAGAATGCTCTCCGGCAATATTATACTGGCGCTTTTGTGGAAACGAACAATTGCTGCTGTAACGATTTGTCCTATAATCTGACCAGGTTACCTCTGATCGTTCTCTCATTTTGATATCCAGTTCACCTGATTTAGAATCATATGTTGCCAGAGCGACGCAAAACGCATCATCGCCGTCCAGTTCATAAAAGTGCACCCAGGCTAATGTGCCGTCGTACAAAACAACTCTGTCTAAAACTGCAGCATTGCATTCGTCTTTCCTTGGGACAACATCCTTGATGACTTTTTTCAAGTCTATACTAATATGAGTATGATCTTCCACATCGATCGATAATAGACTTCCATAGGCAAAGTATGCCGCTTCCTCGTCACTCTCTTTAGACAAAGATTTCAATTCCTTTGCCAGCGGATCAAACACTGCCTCTACCTCAGGGAGAAAGCAGCCGGATAAAATGCTCATCAGGAAACAGATCATTACGATCACTAAACCAGCCCGAATTCTTTGTAACCTTTTCATAGCCTGTCACTCCCATCCAAGTATTCTAAATACGGTTGATACTGCCCTGAC
>CAMZDH010000065.1 GCA_947305345.1 uncultured Lachnospiraceae bacterium
GAAAAGAGCAAGATCGGGCAGCTGAAGGCGGAGGCGAAAAGCATCAAGGCGTCGCTCGACGACGAACAGGCGAAGATCGACGCGAAACGCGAGAAGATCCTCGCCGCCGCCAGGGAGGAAGCCCGCGAAATGCTCGCCGAAGCGAAGGCGCAGGTCGACGAGGCCATCCGCGAGATGAACAAGCAGGGAAAGGACGTCCGGGACATGGAGCACGTCCGCACGAAGACGCGGGAACTCCTCGAAGCGACAGCGCCTGCGGCGGAAAAGAAGGAAGAAGCGCCCGCCGGCAAACAGCTTTCCGCAAAGGATCTGCACATCGGCGACGGCGTGCTGGTGCGTTCCCTCAACCTAAAAGGCACGGTCTCGACGAAGCCGGACGCGAAGGGCAACCTGTTTGTCCAGATGGGCGTCCTACGGAGTCAGGTGAATATCAGCGACCTCTCGCTCCTGCACGAAGAGACCATCTCTTACGGCGGAAACCGCGTTACGGCCGGCGGCACCGCCATCAACAAATCCGCCACCATTTCGGCGGAGCTGATGCTCATCGGCATGACCGTCGACGACGCTCTCGCGGCGCTCGACAAGTATCTGGACGACGCCTACATGGCGCACCTCCCCTCCGCCCGCATCGTGCACGGCAAGGGCACGGGCGCGCTTCGGAAGGCCGTTCAGGACAAATGCCGGAGGACGCCGTTCGTCAAGGACTTCCGTCAGGGCGAATTCGGCGAAGGCGATGCGGGCGTGACGGTCGTCACATTCAAATAAGCAAATGAGCGGGAAGGGTTTTACATGACTGACAAACAGCGGATCCTCATTGTCGATGACGACGAAAACATCGCGGAGCTGATCTCTCTCTATCTCTTGAAGGAATGCTACGAAACGCGCATGGTCCACGACGGCGAAAGCGCGCTCACGGCCTTTCAGGAATTCAAGCCGGATCTGATCCTTTTGGACCTGATGCTGCCGGGCATCGACGGCTATCAGGTCTGCCGCACGGTCCGGCAGACTTCCTCCGTGCCGATCATCATGCTGACCGCGAAGGGCGAGGTCTTCGACAAGGTGCTCGGGCTCGAGCTCGGCGCGGACGACTACATGGTCAAGCCGTTCGATTCCAAGGAACTCGTCGCACGCGTCAAGGCGCTGCTCCGTCGCGCGAAGCCGGAGAATGAGAAAGAACGCGCGGCGGAGGATGAAGAACGTGTCAGCTACCCAGACCTCCTCGTCAGCCTCGGCAACTACGAGGTGCTCTACAAGGGCGAGCGCGTCGAAATGGCGCCGAAGGAACTGGAACTCCTTTATTATCTCGCAAAAACGCCGAACCGGGTCTTCACCCGCGAGCAGCTGCTCGACAAAATCTGGGGCTACGACTATCCCGGCGACACCCGCACCGTCGACGTGCACATCAAGCGCATCCGCGAGAAGGTCCCGGACAACGAAAACTGGGCCATTGCGACGGTCTGGGGCGTCGGCTATAAATTCGAGGTGCGCGGCTGATGAAATTCACGCTCCGCATCAAATACGCGATTGCATTCTTTCTGATCGCGCTCGCCGGTTTCCTGCTCCTCATCACCTGGGGCCGGTCGCTCGCCAGGAAGCAGGCGGAAAACGACGCGGTCAACAGCATGTACCGGACCGCGAACTACATCGCGACCCTCTACCACAACAATACCGGCGCCGTCAACCGCGAATTTCTGAACGCGACCTCCAAGGCCGGCGGATACGAGCTCTGGATCATGGACCTGAATGGCAAGGTCGTGGCCGCGACGGGCCGCGAGCAGCTGCCGTCGGTACCGGATTTTCAGCCTTCCGGCGGCACGGACGGCTACTATATGAGCGGCACGTTCTACGGCACGTTTCCGGAGCCGGTGCTGACCGTCTATTCGACGCTCGCCCGGGACGCCGCGCCGCGGGGCTACGTCCTCCTGCACCAGTACCGGTCGGTCATCACCGCGAATGCGGACCGGATGCAGTTCTTCGCCTACATGAGTTACTTTTCGATGCTCGCCCTGGTGCTGCTCTTCTTCATTTTCCTCGATCTCTTTACGGTCCGGCCGATCCAGAAGGTGCTGGCCGCCGGCCGGGAATACGCGAACCAGAACCTGACCTATCCGACCCCGGTCATTCCGAACGACGAGATCGGCGAGATCGCATTGACCGAGCAGGAGCTCGCGAAGCAGCTCCAGTCGAGCGCGGATGACCAGCACAAGTTTTTACAGAACATTTCCCATGATTTCCGCTCGCCGCTGACCTCGATCCGCGGCTACATGGTCGCGATGCAGGACGGCACGATCCCGCCGGAAATGCAGGGGAAGTATTTGGACGTCGTCATCGGGGAGACCGACAGGCTGACCACGATGGCGAACGAACTGCTCGACGTGACGCAGCTGGAAAACGGCGTCATTTTAGACCGCACCGAATTCGACTTAAATGACCTCATTCGCGAGGTGCTGCCGTCGTTTGAGGGGCGCGCCCGGGAAAAGAGCGTGACCTTCGAGGTGCAGTTTGAAAATGCGGCACAGATGGTCTACGCGGACCGGCCCCGCATTCAGCAGGTCATTCACAACCTGATCGATAATGCGATCAAATTCTCCGGAAACGACGCAACGATCGACATTTCGACGCATGTTTCTGGCGGGAAGGTCTTCACCTCCGTCAAGGACCACGGCGTCGGCATCGAGCCGGAGAACATCCAGAAGATCTGGAACCGGTTTTACAAGACCGACCCCTCCCGCGGCAAAGACCGGAAAGGCACCGGGCTCGGGCTTTCGATCGTCCGCGACATCATTCAGAACCATAAGGAAAACATTGACGTCATCTCCACGCCCGGCGTCGGCACGGAATTCATTTTCACGCTGCCGGCGGAGGAGGAATAAACTTCACTTCCGTGCTAATGGAGATATGAAAAAGCCGCGCAGTTTTCGCTGCGCGGCCTTGTATTTTGGTTCATGGATCCCGCCGGGACCGGATCATCCAAGAAAGCGTTCCAGGAATTCCTTTGCTTTTTCGCTCTTCGGATGCGCCAGCACCTCATCCGGCGCGCCCTCTTCCTCAATGACGCCGTCCGCCATGTAGATCACGTGGTTGCTGACGTCACGGGCAAAGCTCATTTCATGCGTGACGACGACCATCGTCATGCCCTCTTCCGCAAGCGATTTCATGACCGAAAGCACTTCTCCGACCATTTCCGGGTCGAGCGCCGACGTCGGCTCGTCAAAAAGGAGGACTTCCGGCTGCATCGCAAGGGCACGCGCGATCGCGACCCGCTGCTTCTGCCCGCCCGAAAGCTGCGCGGGCTTCGCGTTGATGTACGGTGCCATGCCGACTTTATCAAGGTAATACAACGCGCGCTTCTTCGCTTCTTCCTTCGGCATCTTCAATACCTTCTGCTGCCCCACCATGCAGTTTCGGAGCACGGTCATGTTGTTGAAGAGGTTAAAGCTCTGAAACACCATGCCGACCTTCGCGCGGAACGCGTTCTGATTGTATTTCGGATCCGTCACGTCCTCGCCGTGGAATAAGATTTCCCCGCCGTTCTTCGTCTCCAGCAGGTTGATGCAGCGAAGCAGCGTCGATTTGCCGCTCCCGGACGCCCCGATAATGCTGGTCACGTCGCCTTTACACACCTGAAAACTCACGTCCTTCAGCACTTCATGCGTTCCGAAGGATTTGGAAAGATGCCGGATTTCCAAGATCTGCTCTGCCATCATTTGCCCCTCCGGAATTCTTTGCTGCGCTCATCGAACGGACTGCCGGCCGCAGGATAATTGTAAGTGCCCGCCGTCATCACGAGCTGGTCCGTATTGACCAGTTCATAATTCGATTTGCCCGCCATCTTCTTCTCCAAAAGCCTGAGCAGGACCGACGCCACGAGCGTCATGATGAGGTAGCCGCCCATCTCCAGAAACGCGGACGGAAAGTACTTAAAGATCGCGCCGCTCACCATTTTGTGGATCGAGAAGAACTCCGCGAAGCCGATGATGAACATGACCGACGTATCCTTTAAATTGATAATGTAATTGTTGCCGATCTGCGGCAGGATGTTCCGGAAGGTCTGCGGCAGGATCACGTGCAGCATGGTCTGGAAATGATTCATGCCGATCGCCTTCGCGCCTTCAGTCTGTCCGGGATCGATCGACATGATGCCGCCGCGGACAGATTCCGCCATGTACGCGCCGGTATTGATCGAGACGACCAAAATGCTGACCGACCAGATGCTCTTGAAGGCATATCCGAAGAAATACGGGACGCCGTAGTAGATGAACACGGCCTGCAGGATCATCGGCGTGCCGCGGAACACTTCCACGTAGACGCGGATGACGGCGCGGATGACTTTCAGAAAGAACCGCTTGATCCACGGGTCCTTCGGACTGTAGGGAATGGTCTGAAGAATGCCGCAGATGAAGCCGATGACGCAGCCGATGACGGTCGCGATGATCGCGAGCAGCAGCGTATTTTTGATGCCGTCGAGATAGACCAGCCCGTACCGGTTCCAGATCGAGGCAATGTCAGAAAACCCTTTCCGAACGAAAATGCATTATTCCGACAGCGACAGCGGCTGGACCGAGATCGCCCGGTTCATGAGCGCGTTGAAATCATCGACCGTCTTGTCCTTCAGATACGCGTCGATCGCGTCCTTCAGTTCAGTGTTGCCCTTCTTGACCGAGATGCCGATGTTGATCTCTTCGTCGGAGACCTGGAAGTCGTCACCGCTTCCCGCGAAGTCCAGGATCTGTAGCTCGGGATAGGCAATGACGGCGCCCTGCGCTGTCGGCATATCGGTGCAGACGAAGTCCACGGTGCCGCTCGCGACCGCCATCAGCATCGCGGAAGCGTTTTCAGCGGGCTGGCGGACGTCGGCGCCGTTGA
>CAMZDH010000066.1 GCA_947305345.1 uncultured Lachnospiraceae bacterium
CTGGAGACCGGCATCAAGGTCGTCGACCTGCTCTGCCCGTATTTGAAGGGCGGCAAGACCGGCCTGTTCGGCGGCGCCGGCGTCGGCAAGACCGTTCTGATCCAGGAACTGATCCGGAACGTCGCGAGCGAGCACGGCGGCTACTCCGTCTTCACGGGCGTTGGCGAACGCACGCGTGAAGGCAACGACCTTTATCATGAAATGACGGCCTCCGGCGTCATCAACAAGACGACGATGGTCTTCGGTCAGATGAACGAGCCGCCGGGAGCCAGAATGCGCGTCGCCCTGACGGGTCTGACGATGGCGGAGCATTTCCGGGACGAGGAGAACAAGGACGTCCTTCTGTTCATCGACAACATTTTCCGTTTCACGCAGGCGGGCTCCGAAGTTTCGGTCCTGCTCGGCCGTGTCCCGTCGGCCGTCGGTTATCAGCCGACGCTGCAGACGGAGATGGGCGCGCTTCAGGAGCGCATCACTTCGACGAAGAACGGTTCCGTCACCTCCGTCCAGGCCGTTTACGTGCCTGCGGACGACCTGACCGACCCCGCGCCGGCGAACACGTTCGCCCACCTCGACGCGACGACCGTGCTTTCCCGCTCGATCGTGGAGCTCGGCATTTACCCCGCGGTCGATCCGCTGGCTTCGACGTCCCGCATTCTGGATCCCAGAGTCGTCGGCGAGGAGCATTACCGGACCGCCCGGCGCGTCCAGGAGATCCTGCAGCGCTACAAGGAACTGCAGGATATCATCGCGATCCTCGGCATGGACGAACTGTCCGAAGAGGAGAAGGCGCTGGTCGCGAGAGCGCGCCGCGTGCAGCGGTTCCTGTCGCAGCCGTTCCACGTCGCGGAGCAGTTCACGGGTCTGCCGGGCCGCTACGTCCCGATCCAGGAGACGGTCCAGGGCTTTACCGAGATCCTCGACGGCAAGTACGACGACATTCCGGAAAGCTATTTCTTAAATGCAGGGTCCATTGAGGACGTGGTCGCGAGAACAAAGTAATGGCGGAAGCATTTGCATTGAAAATCATTACGCCCGAGCGGACGTTTTACAAAGGGGAAGCGACGTTTGTCGAATTCACCTCGGAGAACGGCGAGGTCGGCGTGTACAAGCATCACGAGCCGATGACGATGCTGTTGTCGCCCGGCGTGCTGACGATCCACGAGGAGGGCGGCATCAAGAAGGCCGCGCTTCACGCGGGATTCGCCGAGATCACCGACGACGCGGTCTACATTCTCGCGCAGATCGCGGAATGGCCGGAGGAGATCGACCGGAACCGGGCGGAGCAGGCGAAGATCCGTGCCGAGCGGCGGCTGCAGGAAAACGGGTCGAACCGGCTCGACGAACTGGCGCTGAGAAGGGCGATCGCCCGGATCGAGGCGCTGGAAAACACGATCTAAACAAACGCCGGAGGCATCAGGTGCTTCCGGCGTTTTTGATGAGGGTTTCCTTTTCGGCGTGGGTGAGCTGTTTTAACCGCACCTCCCGGGAGCGGGCCTCCCGCGGGGTCTCAAAGGCCTCGTAATAAGCGAGCGTCACCGGCAGCCGGGAACGCGTGTATTTCGCGCCCCTGCCGGCGTTGTGGGCTTCCAGGCGGCGCTTCAGGTCGTTCGTCCAGCCCGTATAGTAGGTGCCGTCCGCGCATTTTAAGATGTAAGTATAGTTTTTGGCTTCCACGGGCTCATTATACCGCCCGAAGGGACATTCGGCAACCGGGTTTTCACGAGGAAAGACGATGATAGAACTGCAGTTTTTTGATTCGGACGCGATCAATGCGATGACGACGGTCCTGTCGCTGAGACCGGACAAGATGGTGATCTTCTACGACCCCGCGGACGTCACGAAGGAGAGTATTCACCGGATGATCCGGACGATCGTGCGACACTGCCCGCAGATGGCGATCACGCTGATCACGGTCGACCGGCTGGACATCGTCGGCGTTGAAAACGCGTTCCGGGAGACCGTGGAGAAACTGGACCGCACGGAAGAGATCTACTGCGACATTACCGGCGGCACCGAGGTCATGACGGCCTGTTTCCTGAAATGCTGCCGGGCATACGATCTCGTCCCGGTCTGCGCGAAGCTTTCGGAAGGGAAGATCTTCAACCTGAATACCGGCGAGGCCATTGAAAAGATCGGCGCGCTGGACTTGGAGGAGTATCTTTCCGCGATCGGCGCCGAGGAGCAGAGGGGTTCCCGGATCGTTCCGAAGGAAGCGGATCACGACCGGATATTAAAGACCGCGGAATACGTTTTCGACCATGTAGACACCTGGTACGGCCTTTACGGCAGCCTTTCCCGCCAGGTAAAGCGCTTCGGCGCGAAGAACGCCGGGAAATCTTACCGCGAGTTCCTGTTCCCGCGGAGCGAGGACGTGACGTATGAAGGGCGGCGCTACCACGGCGCCGGAAAAATGCTGGACGTCTTCCGGGAGCAGGGATTTCTCGTGGAAAAAGAGGGCATGCTGGCGTTTCCGGACGAGATGTCCCGGGACTGTCTCACGACGTTCGGCATCTGGCTGGAACTGTACGTTTACATTCTGTCGAAACAGTATTTTGACCGTTCCTACCTCGGATTTCGGATCGACTGGGACGACGGGGACAATGAATCGACGATCGACAACGAGATCGACGTCGTCGCGATCAAGGATTCAGTCCCGTATTTCATTTCGTGCAAGATGAAGACCGGATCGAAGGTGCCGTCGCTCTCCGAAATGTACGAGGTCGCGTATCTGGCCTACCGGTTCGGCGGTGACAACGCGAAGGGCATCGTCGCGACGAACGCGACGTTTGAGGGCATGGACACGGCGAGGACGAACAGCCTTTATCAGCGGTTCAAAAAGCTCAAGGTCGGACGGATCGAGGTGAACGATCTCCGGTCGATGCCGGTCCGGGAAGTCTTCGAGCGTGCATTGGAAATGACCAGGCGCCGTCCTTCGTCAAATTGAATAAATATTTCCATAAAATCGACCGGGAATTCATGGGTTTTGCTTGACTTTCTGCCGTGCGCCCCGCTATAATGACAGGTGGCGGAGTTTAATAATCTATAAGTATGTTCAAAAAATTTTTAATAATATTTTGACGGAGGAAAAACGAGCATGAAGAAAAGTATCCTGATCCTGCTTTCGATCCTTGCCGGCGCGGTGCTTGCACTGTCGATCGGCAGCTTCGGAAACAGCGCGAAGGCAGACGACGACCACGTGCACTGCGCCTGCGGCTTGGTCCACAAGGAAGCGGCGAACGTTCATCATACGGTCGATGACGAGGACGCAGAAGATTACGGCTGGCTTCTGTGGGAACCGGTGACGGAACTTCCGGAACCGACGGAAGACGGGGAAGATTACGTCTATCTGACTGATCACATCGAACTGCCCGATCAGCACACGACAGCGAAGAACCAGACGCTGTACATCTGCTTAAACGGCTTTACGATCACTTCGGCCGGCAGCCGTGTCTTCGGTCTCCTCGGCGATCATTCGCACGTGGTGATCACGGACTGCCAGGGCACCGGCAGTCTGAGCGGTTCGGCAAGTCCTGCCGATGCCACGCCGTACGGCGGCCTGGTCTTCGTTTACGGCAAGACGACGGAGCCTGCGGTCGAGGACGTCGTGTTTGATCTTTTCGGCGGTAAGCTGCAGAATGGCCATACGGATTCGGACGTCAGTGCCGGCGGCATCCACGTCTGCTACGGCGCGACGTTCAACATGTTCGGCGGCACGATCGATCACTGCGAAGGCGGCGAGGGCGGCGGCCTGTACCTGGCAAACGGGTCCAAGGGATACATCTACGACGGCACGATCTCGAACTGCAAGGCAAACCGCGGCAGCAACAAGTGGGGCGGCAGCATCTATGTCGACGGCGGCGCGGAACTGAATCTTTATGACGGCACGATCACCGGCGGCCTCGCGGGACACGGCGGCAACGTTTATCTCAGCAGCGGCGCGACGTTCAACATGTCCGGCGGCACGATCTCGGGCGGCACGGCGTCGACCGACGTCAGCGCTGCGACCATTGCGTGGGGCGGCAACGTCCGTCTTGCGGGCACGTCGACCACGGTCTTCAACATGACCGGCGGCACGATCACCGGCGGCAGTGCCACTGCCGGCGCCAACGTCTTTTCGAACGGCACCACCGTGACGGTCAACATCTCGAACGGCGCGAAGATCCTGAACGGCGGCAACACGACAGTGACCGCAACCGGCGGCGGCATCTACGTCGGCGGCGGCGCGACGCTGAACATCAAGGCAAAGGACGGCGCTACGGACGAGCAGCAGACGACGATCGCCGGTAATAAGGCAAAGAACGGCGGCAACGTCTATGTATACGGCGCGAAGGTGAACTTTAACGGCGGCATCATCAAGGATCCCACTGTGACCGGAACCGGCGCCAACATCTATATCTACTACAGTTCAGTCCGTTCCGAAGTCAACATCAGCGGCACCGTCACCGGCGGCAAAGGCACCTTCGGCGGGTCGATCTATGTGAACGGTTCGACGCTGAACGTCAAGCCCGGCGCGAAGATCTCCGGCGGCACTTCAACGAACTGGGGCGGCAACATCTACGGCTGCAAGAACGGCACGCAGCAGCCCATCGTGAACATCTCCGGCGGCGAGATCTCCGGCGGCTCGGCTGCTAGCGGCGGCAACATTTTAGTATATGACGCCGGCACGCTCAACATGACCGGCGGCACGATCACCGGCGGCCAGGCGACGAGTACCGCTACCAACTACATGGGCGGCGGCATCGTGTACTGCTCATGCACGTTCAACATGTCCGGCGGCACGATCGCTTCCGGTAGCGCGAAATACGGCGGAAACGTCGAGATCATGGTGAAGCAGTCTGGCATCCCCGCAACGTTCA
>CAMZDH010000067.1 GCA_947305345.1 uncultured Lachnospiraceae bacterium
AGAAACCCGTATACCTCATTCTGCTGCTCGGGATTTACGAGCTCTTTTTTCTCGATACCGCGCCGTATGCGGCCGTCAGCGAGTCGGTCAAACTCGCCGTGAAAAAGGGCTTTTCCGGAATGAAAAACTACGTGAACGGCGTGCTGAGGACCGCGCTCCGGGAAAAGGAACGCCTGCTGTCCGAATTGTCACCGCGGGAGCGGATCTCCTTTCCGCCGTTTTTATACGAAAAATTCGTCGAATGGTACGGAGAAGAAGAGACGATCGAGATCGGCAGCGCGTTTTTGTCGGAGGGGCGTTCCCGCCTGACGGTTCGGCGGACGGTGTCCAAGGTCGGCGAGGAAGCTTTTCTTCAGTCGCTTTCGGAAGAAGCGGCGTCCGCCGTCCCGACAGGCCTTGCCGGCGATACCTATGAGCTCGTGACAAAACGGCCGCTGACGGCGCTTTCCGCGTATCAAAAAGGCTGGTTTTACGTGCAGGACGCCTCGAGCGCCTGCCTGGGCGCGGCAGTAGCGGCCGCCAAGCCTACTGTAAGCACGGATTTTGCCGTTTTAGACGCCTGCAGCGCGCCCGGCGGGAAAATCCTCCACCTCGCGGATCTCTGCCGGAAAAGGGCACAAAATGAAGGCCGGAGGGGGACGCTTTCCGTCCGCTTCCTTGCGCTCGACGTTTCGGAGGCGAAGGTCCAAAGGATCCGGGAAAACATTGAGCGGCTCGGCTTCCCGGAGGTCAGAGCGCGGGTGCAGGACGGCCGCATTTTCGTCCCCGCGTTTGAACAGACGTTTTCGGTCGTAATGACCGACGTGCCGTGCTCCGGGCTCGGCGTGCTTTCCAGGAAGCCCGACATCAAGGAACGGATTTCGGAACAGGACCTTCAGTCCCTGACCGCGCTTCAGACGGAGATCCTCGAAAACAACGCGCGCTATGTCAAGCCCGGCGGGCTCCTCGTCTATTCGACCTGCACGCTGGATCCTGACGAAAACGAAGGCATGGTTTCGGCATTTTTAATGCGGCACCCCGCGTTTCATCTGAAGGAAGAGCGGCTCTTCCTGCCGGGGCGGGACCGTACGGACGGATTCTACTATGCGCTGATGGAACGGGAAGCAAAATGAAAACGGACTTAAAAAGACTGTATCCGGAAGAACTGGAAGCGTTCATGAAGACCCTCGGCGAGCCGAAGTTCCGCGCGCTGCAGGTCTTTTCGTGGATCCATAAAAAGAAAGCGGCTTCGTTTCAGGAAATGACGAATCTGTCGCTTGAACTACGGAAAAAACTGGAAGAGCAGGCCGAGATCCCCGCGCTGAAAGCCGTGAAGATCTTAAAGAGCGCTGTTGACGGGTCGGAAAAATACCTCTTTGAGCTGCCGGACGGGAACCTCATCGAAACCATGCTCATGCGGTATCATTACGGGATCTCGGTCTGCGTCTCGACGCAGGTCGGCTGCCGGATGGGGTGCGCCTTCTGCGCATCGACGATCGGCGGACTCACGCGTTCGCTTTCTGCGTCCGAGATCCTCTCGGAGATCTATGAGATCGAACGGATCACCGGCGAGACCGTCGGGCACGTCGTCCTGATGGGCGGCGGGGAGCCGTTTGACAATTACGGCGAGGTCGTCCGGTTCCTTCGCCTGATCAATCATCCGGACGGGAAGAACTTAAGCCTCCGGAACGTCACGCTTCGACGTGCGGGCTGCCGGACAGGATCCTCGCGTTCGCGGACGAAGGGCTTCCGGTGACACTTGCGCTGTCGCTCCACGCGTCGGACGACGAGACCCGGCAGAAACTCATGCCGGTCGCAAAGCGCTACAGCTTAAAGGAGGTGCTTTCTGCCTGCGACCGTTATTTCGAGAAGACGGGCCGGCGGGTCTCCTTCGAATATTCCGTCGTGACCGGCGTCAATGACGCCGCGGAAAACGCCAACGCGTTATCGGCGCTTTTAAAGGGACGGAACGCCCACGTCAACCTGATCCCGGTGAACCCGGTCGCCGAAAAAAAGTTCGTCCGGCCGGACCGCGCGAAAATGCTGGCGTTTCAAAATATCCTTGAAAAAAACGGAATCCATGCTACAATAAGGAGAGAAATCGGTCTGGATATCGACGGTGCCTGCGGGCAGCTTCGATACCGCGCCGTGAATGCCGGAAAGGAGACGCTTTTTGAGGGCAGCCGGACGGACGGATAAAGGCATCCGCCGTGAAAACAACGAAGACGCTTTTTTCTTATCGGAGGAACCTGTAGGGATCTTCGAGTCTTTGTTTGTCGTCTGCGACGGCATGGGCGGCCATTCCTTCGGGGAAGTGGCTTCCGAGATCGCGGTTCGGGAGTTCGTGAACGCCGTCCGGGAAGCACCGCTTGACCGCCCGGAATTCATTCTGGATCAGGCCATCGCGTCCGCCAATCTCGAAGTCAAAAAGGCGTCGGAAGAGCGCAAATACGTCAAGATGGGCACGACGATCGTAAACGCAGGCATCATCAACGGACACGTTTACGCCGCGAACATCGGGGACAGCCGCCTTTACCGGCTGAATTACAAAAAACGTTCGATCACGCAGGTCACGAAGGACCATTCCTTCGTTGAGGAAATGGTTGCGCAGGGCAAGATGGTGCGCGGGTCGGAAGAGTACCTCCGGCAGAAACACATCATTACGCGCGTCCTCGGCTTTTACAGCGAAACCTATGCGGATTTCTTTGATTTTGAACTCGAATCCGGCGATATGCTGCTCCTTTGCAGCGACGGACTCTCCAACATGGTCGAGAACCGGATGCTGCTCGGCCTTTCGTTTGACGAGAACTTCACGCTGGATAAACGCGTTGAAACGCTGATCCATACCGCCAACATGCACGGCGGCAAGGACAATATCACGGCCATTCTGGTAGACTGCGAGGACTATGTGACATGATCAGGATCGGATCCGTTTTCGCAGGCCGTTTTGGCATCATTGAAAAGATCGGGACGGGCGGTATGTCGGACGTCTATAAGGCGGAGGACCGGCAGAGCGGCGAGATCGTCGCGATCAAAGTCTTAAAATCCTCGTTTTTCTTAGACCCGGAACAGGTGGAGCGCTTCCGCGAGGAAGGCGCTTCCGCGGCCGAACTTGACAGCGAAAACATCGTGCGGGTGTACGGCGTCGGCGAGGCCGGCGGCACGCATTTCATCGTCATGGAATACGTCGACGGCGTGACGCTGAAAGATTACATCCGGAAGAAGGGCGTGCTTTCGCCCCGTGAGACGCTCGCGATTACCGCGCAGGCGGCGGTCGGGCTCAGGCACGCGCACGCGCATCATCTCGTCCACCGGGACATCAAGCCCCAGAACCTCATTTTATCAAAAGACGGCAAAGTCAAGATCACTGATTTCGGCATCGCGCGAAGCATGAATTCGGAGGCGAAATCGTTCCGGAACGGAACGGTCGGCTCCGTGTATTATATTGCGCCGGAGCAGGTCAAGGGGCAGCCCTCCGACGAACGGAGCGACATCTATTCCCTCGGCATCTGCATGTACGAGATGATCACCGGCCAGGTCCCGTTCGACAAGGAAACGAGCATGGCCGTTGCGCTCGCGCATATGAACGAATCAATGGTGCCGCCGAGCGATCTCAATCCGAAATGCCCGATCGCGCTGGAGCAGATCCTGTTCCGCTGCACGCAGAAATCGCGGGAGCGCCGGTACCGGAACTGTACGGAGCTCTTAAAGGACCTGAAGATCGCGGTCGAAGATCCGGATTATAACTTTGAAAAGAAGGAGCAGGAGAAGCTGCTCCGCAGCAATACGCACGTCTTCTCGGCGAGTGAAGTCGAGAAGGTCCGCGGGAAGAAGCCGGCACCGGTCCCCGCGAAAAGCGGCACGGACGGCGAGACGCGGCAGACGCGGGAAGCCGAGGATACCGAACGACGGACTTCCAGAAGGGCGCCTTCCGAGCCCGCGAAAAAGACCGCGGACTACGTGCTCTTCGGCGTGTCGGCAGGGCTCGGGATCGTCATGCTCATCCTGCTCATTTACATCATCGCGGGCTTCTCGGGCTGCATCAATCCCAGCAGCCATAGCACAAAGAACACGACCGCGCCTACGGAAACGACCGGGACCGAGATCGAGACCGTTGAGACGAAACACGTCGACGATTTTGATCCGGAGACCGACGCGAAGATGCCGGACCTCATCGGCAAGACGATCGCGGAAGCATTGAACGCGCTGGAAGAGCAGGGGCTCGTCATGCGGCTCTCCTCGGAAGAGGAATACAGCGAAGAGTACCCGGCGGGCACGATCACGAAGCAGACCTATCCGGCGGACGCGGTCATCCCGAAGGGAACGACGGTGCTCGTCATGGTCTCCGCTGGCTCCGACAAGTTCGAGATCCAGCCGAATTACGTCGGCGGCAGCATCGTCGACTTCAGGAACGACATCGCGAAATACACGTCCATCATCAACGTGGAATACGAGCGCGCCTATTCGACGACGGTGCCGATGAACGTGATCATTTCCATTACGCCTTCTTCCGGCACGCTTCGGAAAGGCGACAAGATCAAGGTCGTCTACAGTGCCGGACAGCCGTATGTTCAGGTTCCGGACCTCACCGGCATGACGGCGGAGGAAGCCAGGACCGCGCTTGAAGAAATCGGTCTTCAGCTCGGCATGATCTATTATGAATACGACGACAAGATCGAAGCGGATCACGTCATGCGTCAGGAAAAGAGCGAAGGCAGCCGCGTCCGGGTCGGAACGGCCGTCTACATCGTCATCTCGCAGGGCAAGGAGCCGGTCGAAAAACTGGTCATGCCGGATCTTTCGGGCAAGACGCGGCAAGAGGCGGAAGATGCGCTGAAAGAGGCGGGCTTCAAGTATGTGGTCGCGAATCAGTATG
>CAMZDH010000068.1 GCA_947305345.1 uncultured Lachnospiraceae bacterium
GAAACTGAGGAACGACCCGCGTGTCGTCAATCTCGAAAAGACGAACGCGCGGTATCTTTCGGAAAAAGAAGTGCCGGAATGTGTCGATTTCATTTCGATCGACGTCAGTTTCATTTCGCTGGACAAGATCTTCGGTCCCGCGAAAGCGCGCTTAAAATACGGCGGCGCGATCGTCGCGCTCGTCAAGCCCCAGTTCGAAGCCGGCCGTTCCCAGGTCGGGAAGAACGGCGTCGTCCGGGAGAAGGAGACGCATCTATCCGTTCTGGAACGCGTGGTCCGGTTTGCGAACGCGCTGCCGATGAAGGTCGAGGGCGTGACGTTCTCGCCGGTCAAAGGGCCGAAGGGCAACATCGAATACCTCATGTATTTACGGAACGAAGCGTCGGCACCGGAAGAGGAAGAGACCTTGTTTTCAAGGCTTTCCCTTTTAGAACTCGTCAATGCTTCGCACGAACAGCTGTAAAGGAGCAAGGGTTGTTAACCTATCTTCATGTGAAAAATCTGGCGCTGATCCGGGAGGCGGAACTGGAATTCGGTCCGGGACTGAACCTGATCAGCGGCGAGACCGGCGCCGGCAAGAGCATTTTACTCGGCGCGATCTTACTGTGTCTCGGCGCAAGGAGCGACGCCGAGATGATCCGGCGTGATTCGGAATCCGCGTTCGCGGAGCTTGAATTCACCGCGGATTCGGATGAACTTCTGGAAAAGCTCGCTGAAAAGCAGATTTATCCCGAGGAGGGCGTTTTCAGGATTTCGAGAAGGATCCTGGAAAAGAAGAGTGTCGCGAAGATCAACGGCGAATCCGTTCCGCTATCGCTTTTAAAGGAAGTCTCGGGCCTGTTCATCGACGTTTACGGGCAGCACGAGCAGTCGACGCTCCTTTCCGAGGATCAGCATCTTCCGGTGCTCGACCATTTCGGAGAAGAAAGGCTGAATGCGCCGCTCTCGCATTACAAAAAAGTCTACGCGGAATACAAAAAATGCAAGGAGACCGCGGACCGGCTCGGCGTTGACGCTGCGGAACGGGAGAAACGGATGGACTTTCTCGCGTTTGAGATCGACGAGATCGAGAAGGGAAAGATCCGCGCCGGTGAAGAAGCCGAACTGAAGGAGGCACTGAAAAAAAGCCTGCACGCCGCGGAACTTAGGGACGGGCTTGAAAAGGCGGAAGGGCTGTTAAGCGATAGGGCCGGCGGGAGCGTTCAGGAGGCGGTCCGGATCTTAAAGGATCTGATCCCGGTCGATGAGACGCTGAAAGAACCCTACGACGTCCTGAACGTCGCGGAAGGACTCTTAAACGACGCGCTGAACAGCTTAAACGGGGCCTTGGCGGCGCTTCCGGAGGATCAGGAGAACATTGTCCTTCTGGAAGAGCGCATCTCAGAAATCGGCCGTTTAAAGCGTAAATACGGCGGCTCAGAGCAAACGGTCCTCGACGCGCTTTCCGCCTTCAAAATGGAACTGAAGGATCTGAGGGAACTCGAGGGAAACCGCGACAGGATCCTGACAGAACTTAAGGAAAAGCAGGCGGCGCTCATTCAGGCCGCGGATGTGCTTCACGAAGCACGCGAAGCGGCCGCTGCGGCATTTGACGAAGCGATGACGATGTCATTAAAGGACCTCGAATTCAACGACGTCCGGTTCCATGCTTCCGTCGAAAAGTCCCACCGTTATACGGCAAACGGCGCGGACAGCGTCACCTTTTACTTTTCCGCGAATCCCGGCGAAGCGATGAAGCCGCTGTCACGCATCGCAAGCGGCGGCGAGCTGTCACGGCTTATGCTTTCCGTGAAGACCGTCTCGCCGGGCCTCGAAAACGGAGAACGCACCTGGATCTTCGACGAGATCGACGCCGGCATCAGCGGACGCACCGCGAAGGCCGTCGGCGAAAAACTGAAGACGCTGGCTGAAAGGAACCAGGTGATCTGCATCAGCCATCTGCAGCAGATCGTGTCTGCCGCGGACGTGCATTTCAAGATCGAAAAACGCGTGATCGACGGCGAGACCCTGACGAAGGCTTCCAGGCTAAACGACGAAGAGAGCCTTCATGAGATCGCAAGGCTCCTCGGCACCGGTGAGATGACCGAAGCGGTCCTGAAAAACGCGGCAGAGCTTCGAAACGAAATGAAGAAGGAGAGGGCATGAAGAATCCCGTATTGACGAACGACGCGTCATTCATCATCAAGGAATAGTTCCAGGCGGTGCTTCCGGGTCAGAACGTCAAGAAAGTGCTGTTTGAGACCGATCTCGGGAACGGCAGGATCTTCTGCATCGCGGTCGGGAAAGCCGCCTATGCGATGGCGAAGGCCGCGGAGGAAGTCCTGAAGAACCGGATCACCGCCGGGCTCGTGATCACGAAATACGGCCACATGAGATCGGAGATCCCGGGCTTTGAAGCGATCGAAGCCGGGCATCCCGTTCCGGACGAAAATTCGTACCGTGCCGCGGACCGCGCGATCGAAATGATCCGCGAAGCGAAACTGACGGAAAACGATCATGTGCTGTTCCTGCTTTCCGGCGGCACGTCCGCGTTGTTCGAAAAACCGGTCATTCCGCATCCGGAGATGGAAAAGATCAATCAGTCACTGCTGCTTTCCGGCGCAGACATCGTTGAGATCAATACGGTCCGGAAGCACCTGTCTTTCGTGAAGGGCGGGCGTTTCGCTGCACTCGCCGCGCCGGCGCATGTCGATACGGTCGTTTTGTCGGACGTCCTTTCGAACGATCTTTCGTTTGTCGGGAGCGGCCCGACGTATCCCGATGAAACGACGGGAGAGGAAGCGTTCGCGATCCTGGAAAAATACCATATCGGCGTCAGCGGCGATACGATCGAAATGCTGATGCGGGATACACCGAAAACCCTGAATAACGTCAGCTTTTACCGGATCGGAGACGTCCGCATGCTCTGCGACGCGGCAAGAAGCGCGGCCGAATCGCTCGGCTATCAGGCCGTGATCCTCACGAATTCCCTGGACTGCGAAGCCCGGGAGGCCGGCGCGTTTCTTGCTTCGATCGGCAGGACGTACGCGAATTCCGAAGCGCCCCTCGCGTTCATTTTCGGCGGCGAAACGGTCGTTCACGTCAAGGGAAATGGCAAAGGCGGACGGAATCAGGAGATCGCGCTTGCCGCCGCAAAGGGCATACGCGGGCTTCGTCACGTCGCGGTCTTTTCGGTCGGTTCGGACGGAACCGACGGTCCGACGGACGCGGCGGGCGGCATCGTCGACGGTACAAGCTTCGATGAACTTGTGGCTTCCAGGATCGATTATGATAGGGTGATAGAAGAGAACGACGCCTACGACGCCCTGAAAAAGATCGGCGCGCTCGTGATGACCGGTCCGACCGGAACGAACGTCAACGACGTTTCCGCCGTGCTGATCCGGAAATGATCCTTTGACTTCAAAGTACGGGCTGTTAACGTTTGACCGGCGCGTGATGAAGACGTCGCCCCAAGACTTGGAAGGCGTCGGAAAAGCGCTGCAGGATGCGGTGAAGGAATGAATCTCTACTTTCTGAACACGGACAATCTGACCGACGCTGACCGCGCGCGGGTAGCCAGAAAGCTCCCGAAGCGGTACGAGGCCGCGCTCCGGATCCAAAAGGAGAACGCCCGTGAGAGCTCCATCGGCGCGGGACTTTTGTTTCTTAAATGCCTCGGCGTGGCGGAGGAGTGCGATCTTTTGGAAGGCCCGCACGGAAAACCGTACCGGAAAAGCGGTCCCGCGTTTAATCTGTCGCACAGCGGAAACAAAGTGGTGCTCGCGGTGTCGGACTCGACGGACCCGTTTGACCCCGTCGGCGTCGATATTGAAACGATCCGGACCGGATGGGAGCGCGCCGTAGACCGCGTCTTCACGGCGGAAGAGATCGACTGGGCGAACGACGATCCCGAGCGCTTTGCGATGCTCTGGACCGCGAAGGAAGCGGCGGTAAAGGCGATCGGAACGGGGTTCTCGATTTCGCCCCTTTCGTTCTCCGTTTTGCCACTGTTTTCCGGCGGCCCCGTTCTGATACAAAAATCGTGCCTTTTTGGCCACGTTTTTGTATACGAAGGCGCAGCTGTCACGGTCCTTTCGGGCTAAAATACCCCAGAAATTTCGCTTTACAGCGTACGTTGACGGCGAGACGCGAAACAGAAGGTTTTTTCGATGAACGTTATGAAAACGGTTGACATTTCCGACCGTTTCATACTACAATAAAACCTACTTTTGAAGGTGGATCATACCATGAGCAAATACGCAGGAACGAAGACGGAAGAGAACTTAAAGGCAGCGTTTGCCGGCGAGTCTCAGGCAAGAAACAAATACACCTATTTCGCGTCCCAGGCGAAAAAATCTTCCAGAAGGCTTCCGTCAAAATCTGGGAATGCCGGAACTGCGGCCACATCGTGGTCGGCACGAAGGCGCCGCAGGTTTGCCCGGTTTGCGCGCATCCGCAGGCTTATTTTGAAATCAGCGAAGAGAACTATTGATCTTTGATCGATCACAAGGAGGGAAACGATGAAGTACGTATGTGTTTGCGGCTACGAGTATGACGAAGATCTGGGCGATCCGGAAAACGGAATCGAGCCCGGCACGAAGTGGGAAGACGTTCCCGAAGACTTTACCTGTCCCGTCTGCGGACTGGACAAATCCGTCTTCACGGAAGCCTGACCGATTGAAAAATGAAACGGGGGGATGAAAACCTCCTCCCGTTTTCGTATGTTGCGTCGAGATCACGGCAGCTGTGATCAGGCGTCAAAGGAGTCATAGATCATGAACACGAAAGTGAAAAAAATACTCAGCATTTTCCTCAGTCTCGTTCTG
>CAMZDH010000069.1 GCA_947305345.1 uncultured Lachnospiraceae bacterium
AGGGAAACATGCCTTTCATCGTCAAGATGGGGCTGATCCTCGTACTGCTGTCGCTCGTTTCGCTCCTGTTCGGGTCGCTTGGCTCGGTCATCGGCGCGAAGGCGGGCGCGGGCTTTGCAAAGAATCTCCGGAACGATCTCTTTACCAATGTGCAGCGGTTTTCTTTTGAAAACATCGACAAGTTTTCAACGGCCTCGATCATCACCCGTGTGACGACCGACGTGACGAACGTTCAGAACGTCTTCACAATGTCGATCCGGATGGCGGTTCGGGCGCCGATGACGATGGCGTTTTCGATCCTGATGATGTTTTTCATCAGCTGGAAGCTGGCGCTGATCATCCTTGGTGTCGTACCGCTCCTCGTCGGCGGCATGCTCCTCATCGCAAAGAAGGTCTTCCCGATCTTCACCCGGATGTTCAAGAAGCTTGACAAGCTGAACAATACGGTGCAGGAGAACCTTCACGGCATCCGCGTCGTGAAGAGCTTCGTCCGGGGCGCGTACGAGGCTGAAAAATTCGATGAAGCGACCGACGGCATCGCGATGGATTCGATCCATGCGGAAAAGATCCTCGCGTTCAACGCGCCGCTCATGCAGGGCGGCATGTTCCTCGTGATGCTCGCGCTTTCGTTCGTCGGCGCGTATTTCGTCGTCGGCGGGGAGCCGGTGACCTCGCCGTTCATGGGCACGGTCTTTACGACGGGCCTTCTCAATTCCGTATTCACCTATTCCATGCAGATTTTAATGAACTGCATGATGCTTTCGATGGTTTTCGTCATGATCATCATGAGCCGGGAGAGCATGCGGCGTATTGCGGAGATCCTGAAGGAATCTCCGACGATCCATGATCCGGAGCATCCGGTCATGGAAGTGCCGGACGGCTCGGTGACCTTCGAAGATGTCGATTTCAGCTATGCCGGCGACATGAAGCGGCTCTGTCTGATGGACGTCGATCTTCAGATCCCGTCAGGCGCGACCGTCGGCATCATCGGCGGCACCGGCACCGGCAAGACGACGCTGGTCCAGCTGATCCCGCGGCTCTACGACGTCACGGGCGGCGCGGTCAAGGTCGGCGGCATCGACGTCCGGGACTACGACATGACGGTTCTTCGCGACGCGGTCTCCGTCGTCCTGCAGAAGAATACGCTGTTTTCCGGAACGATCAGGGAAAATCTCCGCTGGGGCAATGAAAACGCGACGGATGAGGAGATGGTGACGGCCTGCCGCCAGGCGGCCGCGGACGGCTTCATCCGCGAATTCCCGGACGGATACGATACCTACATTGAGCAGGGCGGCACGAACGTGTCCGGCGGGCAGCGGCAGCGGCTCTGCATTGCAAGGGCGTTACTCAAAAAACCGAAGGTGCTGATCCTCGATGATTCCACCTCGGCCGTCGATACCGCGACGGACGCGATGATCCGGAAGGCCTTCCGGGAAGAACTGCCGGATACGACGAAGATCATCATCGCGCAGCGCATTTCCTCGGTGCAGGAAGCGGACAGGATCATCGTGCTGGAGAGCGGCCGCGTCAATGCGGTCGGCACGCACGAAGAACTGCTTTCGTCCAACAAGATCTACCGCGAGGTGTATTTATCGCAGCAGAAAGGAGGGGACGACGATGGCAGAGAATAATCAGACGAGACCCGTTCAGCCGCCCCGCTCCGGCCCCGGCGGGATGCCGAGAGGCGCCCGCATGCCCGGGCAGAAGCTCGACGTCAAATCCCTCGGCAGGGTATTGAAATATCTTCTGCGATACAAGGTGCGGGTCATCCTGACCCTTGTCTGCATCATTACCCTCGCGGTCACGAACGTCTTCATCGCGAGGATGCTCGGCACGCTGATCGACGACTACATCACGCCGATGGTCGCGGCGGGCTCGGTGGACTTAAAGGCGCTTCTTGGCTACATTCTCAGGATGGCCGGCGTCTTCGTATTGACCGTTTCCGCGAACTTCGCGGTGAACCGGCTGATGATTCATGTGACGCAGGGGATATTAAAGGACATCCGGAAGGATATGTTCCGGAAAATGCAGCAGCTCCCGATCCGGTATTTCGACACGCATGCCCACGGCGACATCATGTCGTATTACACGAACGACATCAATACGCTCCGGCAGCTCCTTTCGCAGACGCTTCCGAACACCGTTGCGGCGTTCCTCAGCATTGTCGCGACCTTTGCCGCGATGCTGACGTCGTCGCTATTGCTCACCGCGTTCGTCGTCGTCTTCGTGGCGCTCACGCTGTTCGTGACCGTGAAGATCGCATCGAAATCGGGCAGCTACTTCGTGAAGCAGCAGCAGCGGATCGGGTCGCTGAACGGCTACGTCGAAGAGATGGTGAACGGCCAGAAGGTCGTCAAGGTCTTCAACCACGAGCCGAAGACGCTGGAGGGCTTCCGGGAAGAAAACGAAGCGCTTTACCACACGGCGCGGCGCGCGAACAGCTTCGCGTCGCTGATGGGTCCGATCTCCAACAACCTGGGGCATCTTCAGTACGTGATGATCGCGGTCCTCGGCGCATTGATGGCGGTGTCCGGATTCACGAATCCGACGCTCGCCGGCGTCAATGCATTGACGCTCGGGACCGTCATCGCGTTCCTGCAGCTCTCCCGGAGCTTCACGCAGAACATCAATAACGTCATGCAGCAGTCGAATGCGATCGTCATGGCCGTTGCGGGCGCGAAGCGCATTTTCGAACTGATGGATGAAAAGCCTGAGGAGAACGACGGCAAGGTTATGCTAGTGAACGCGCGTGAAACGGAAGACGGCGGGATCGAGGAATGCGAAGCGCATACCGGCACCTGGGCGTGGAAGGTCATCGACGAAGACGGCTCGGTTCGTTACCGGAAGCTTGCGGGCGACGTCCGGATGAAGGACGTGGACTTCAGCTACGTCGAAGGGAAGCAGATCCTTTATGACATTACGCTGTACGCGAAGCCCGGTCAGAAGGTCGCGTTCGTCGGCTCGACCGGCGCGGGCAAGACGACGATCACGAACCTGATCAACCGGTTCTACGACATCCAGGAAGGCGAGATCACTTACGACGGCATCCCGATCCAGAAGATCAACAAAACGGATCTTCGCCACTCGCTCGGCATGGTCTTGCAGGACGTGAACCTCTTTACCGGCACGATCATGGAGAACATCCGCTACGGAAAACTTGACGCGACCGACGAGGAGGTCTACGAGGCCGCCCGGCTCGCGAACGCGGACGACTTCATCCGGCGTCTGCCGGACGGATATGAGACCGAGATCGACGGCGCGGGCTCGAACCTTTCGCAGGGGCAGCGGCAGCTGATCTCGATCGCCAGGGCGGCGATCCAGGATCCGCCGGTCATGATCCTGGACGAAGCGACGTCGTCCATCGATACCCGGACGGAAGCATTGGTCCAGCAGGGTATGGACCGCTTAATGAAAGGCCGCACGGTCTTCGTGATCGCGCACCGCCTGTCAACAGTCCAGAATTCGGACGTCATCATGGTGCTCGAGCACGGCGTCATCATCGAGCGCGGCACGCACGAGCAGTTGATCGAACAGAAGGGCAAGTATTACCAGCTTTATACCGGCGCGTTTGAACTGGAATAAGCGAACGGGTCGAACGAACAAGATCCCCGGCACCTTGAGAAAAGGAGGCCGGGGATCTTTTTATGCCATGGCTTAAGACTTCTTAATAGGTCAGCTTCGGCAGATGCTGTTCAAAAATGACGCTGTCAAACTGTTTTTCGGCGCCCGGCTGGTCCGCGACCTTCCGGACGGTCCAGGCGATGAGGAGAACGCCCTTTTTCCGAAGTTTTTCGACGTGTTTCGGGATCGGCGCCTGATAGTTGTACGCAATGAAATCAGGCTTGTTTAAAAAGGAGAGCCGGGCTCCTGAAAGCGCCTTTTGAACCGGCTTCGGATAGGACGCGTAGTCCTTTGCTCCGGTCGCGAGCTGCCCGCGGAACACTTCCGGCGCGTGCTTTCTGAACCAGTTCACGATGAACGGGTTGAAGGATTCAATGCAGAACGTCCGCGGATAGGTCTTCAGAAACGCATAGGTCTTTTCCGCGAGTTCGTCGTTCCTCGGACCGGTCTTCAGTTCGACGATGAGCGGCCCCGCGCCCTCTTTCAAGACGTTCAGCACGTCTTCAAAAAGCGGGATCGTTTCCTTGGAACCAAGCAGCGAAAGCGACTGAAGCTCGTCCTTCGTATAGTCCCAGATCTTTCCCTCTTTTCCGGTCATCCGCTTCAAGTCGTCGTCGTGGAAGACCATGACGTACCCGTCCTTTGAGAGCTGGACGTCGAGCTCGACGCCGTAGCCCTTTTCGGCCGCGCGGCGGAAGGCCGCAAGCGAATTCTCCGGTACCTCGGCGCTTGCGGTATGCAGGCCGCGGTGGGCAAAATTCACGCGGGAAAACTTCAGGATCTCTTCTTCAGTCCGCCGGTTCATGGAAAGCCTCCTCTACGAGCGGTGCCAGTGGAGCAATTGAGCGGCTCGCTGCCGCAGCGGAATGCGAATGCCAGCACCGCGAGATATGTGATTATATTATAAGTTTTTTTCATCGTTCATACAACTGTATTTTGTACTTGTGCACTTGTTTTTTCATCCGGCAGATGATATAGTGTAAAAGATATAAAATGCAAAGGAGCACCACAATATATGGCAACCAATAAACCCACGAAGAGTGCGGCACAGGAAGCCGCGGAGAAGGCGCTGAAGACCGCCGGCAAGGCGGCCCCCGAGAAGGCGGCCGGCGGGAAGAAAAAAGTCGAGCACACCTATACGCAGGTCGGGCAGCAGACCGCGAATCAGGAAG
>CAMZDH010000070.1 GCA_947305345.1 uncultured Lachnospiraceae bacterium
GCCTTCGCGAGGCAGGCCGCGAGTTTTTCCGTATTGCCCTTTTTCGATTTGGTAAAGTAGCGGATCGCAGTACTCATTCATTTCCTCCATTCTTTGATATGCGTTTCCGTTTCCCTCCGGATTCAGCGTTCCGGAGCATGGTATCTATTCAACCGCGGTTCATTCCGCGACGCAATAGCTGTAGGTGCCGTCGCTGCAGACTTCCCGGAATCCGTTCGACAGGATCATGTTCCGCGACGCGCTGTTTTCCGAGTAACAGCGGGCATAGGGTCTCTGTCCGAGTTTTTCCGCCGCGTAGGCGTTCAGCAGGCGGAACGCTTCCCGCCCGTAACCTTTTCCATGATAGGCAGGGAACAGCCGGCAGCCGATCTCCGCGCGGCGGTCTTCCGTGAACTGCCAGAGGATCCCTTCTCCGATCAGCGGTCCGCCCTGTGTCTTCCGGATCGCGAAATTGATCGAATCGCCGGCCGCCATGTCCCGGCGCGCCGCGTCAAAAAACGTCTCTTCGTCGACCGGCAGCGTGATGTCCATGTCCGAGCGGTAGTCGTAGCCCCAGAGCCGGTTGTTCTCGTCGTCCGTGTTCAGTTTCAGATACGCGGCCTTGTCCGTCTCCCGAAGCGGCGTCAGGAAAACGCGGTCTCCCTGAAGGACCGGCGCGTCCTGCCCCGCAAGGGGCGCGTGCGCACGCACGAGGTATTTATGCACGATCTCGACCGGGTGATACTGCATTTTCGAGGTACGGATCCCGGGATCGCCCGAGTCGTCCTCGCGGTTGACGAGCGTGATCTCATGATCCACGTGCTCCTGAACGAACCGGACGAACCCCTGATACATGACGGGATAGGCGCCTTCATACGAAAGGAGCGCCTTTTCGACGTGAATGAGGAGCATGTTCCGCCGCACTTCCCCGATCGAAAACGCGGCGATCTTCCCGTCGACCGTAAGGCAAGCGCCGTAGAGGCCAAGCGTTTCAAAGGCATGGAGGAGCCGCCGGGTCCTGTCAAGCTCCGCTTCTTCGAGCGCGTTCGGCGACGGGTGCTCCAGCGCGTACTGAAGCAGCATCTTTTCGATGGCGTCGATGTCTGAATGCTCGATCTTCCGGATCACCGGCTCCCCGTAGAGCCGCGTAAACTTGTTGATGTGATTCCGCTGGCCGCTGTATTTCTTCCCGGAAAACGTCAGCGCTTCCTCAAAGGAATAGAGGTAATCGCTCCATTTCCGCGTATAGGAAAAGCCTATGGGAGACAGCCGCGGATCGCTCTTCAGCGCAGAGAGCGCGGCTTCTTCAATGCCGTAGAAACGGAGCGGCAGGCTGTTTTCCAGCGTATGGGAAAGCAGCGCGTCGATCATGCCGTCCGGATCCTTTCCGATCGGATATGAAAAGGCCGCCTGATCGCCGATCTCCTGCCGGAACACTATGGTCTCGTTCCGGATGGCGTATTGAAGGTCCGTCCCCTCCTGCCACATGAACAGGGCGCCCAGCGAGAAATCATTGATGCGGCCCCGGAACTGTTCAAGCCACGGCCTCAGCAGCGGTAAACGCGAAAAGGAATAAGGTTCAAAAGAAAGCATACTCATGAAAGAGCAAACTCGATCTCCACCGGGCAATGATCCGACCCGAAGATCTCGTTATGGATCGAGGCGCTTTTGATCTTTTCACGGAGCCTGTCGGAGACGACGAAATAGTCGATGCGCCAGCCCGCGTTGTTTTCCCGCGCGTGGAAGCGGTACGACCACCAGGAATAGGCGTCCCTCTCGTCCGGATGGAGGAAGCGGAAGCTGTCGGTAAAGCCGCAAGAAAGGAGCTCCGAGAACGCGCCCCGCTCCTCGTCGGAAAAGCCCGCGTTGCCGCGGTTCGCGTTCGGGTGCTTTAAGTCGATCTCATTGTGCGCGACGTTTAAGTCTCCGCAGTAAACGACCGGCTTCCTTTCATCGAGCGCCTTTAAGTGCGCGCGCATCGCCGCTTCGAACTGCAGCCGGAAATCGATCCTTTTCAAGCCGTCCTGCGCGTTCGGCGTATAGCAGACGACGAGATAATGCGTCGGATACTCCGCGGTGATGACCCGTCCTTCGCCGTCGAGTGCTTCGATCCCGAGCTCGTAGGTCACGGAAAGCGGAAGGTCCTTCGTGAACAGCGCGACGCCGGAATAGCCCTTTTTCTCGGCATAATTCCAATAGGCATGGTACCCTTCGGGGGCAAAGTCGATCTGCCCCGCCTGAAGTTTTGTCTCCTGCAGGCAGAAGCAGTCCGCGTTCAGCGCGTCGAACGACGCCTGAAAGCCCTTCCCCATGCACGCCCTGAGTCCGTTGACGTTCCAGGAAATGAGTCTCATCGCGTTACTCCGTCATCGAATAGTTCGGTGCTTCCTTCGTGATGTGAATGTCGTGCGGATGGCTTTCCTTCAGCGAGGCCGCCGAGATCTTCATGAACTTTGCGGTCTCCTGCAGCGTCGGGATGTCCTTCGCGCCGCAATACCCCATGCCGGAGCGCAGACCGCCGAGGAGCTGGAAGACCGTGTCCTCGACCGTGCCGCGGTACGGCACCCGGCCTTCGACGCCCTCCGGAACGAGCTTCTGCTGTCCTTCCTGGAAGTAGCGGTCCTTGGAGCCCTTTTCCATCGCGGCGATCGATCCCATGCCGCGGTAGGTCTTGTATTTCCGTCCCTGATAAAGTTCGAAATCGCCCGGCGCTTCGTCGCAGCCCGCAAGGAGCGAGCCCAGCATGCAGACGTTGCCGCCCGCCGCGATCGCTTTCGTGATGTCACCGGAGTATTTGATGCCGCCGTCCGCGATGACCGGGATGCCGTATTCCTTCGCGACCGTATAGGCGTCCATGATCGCGGAGATCTGCGGTACGCCGATGCCGGATACGATGCGCGTCGTGCAGATCGATCCCGGGCCGATGCCGACCTTGACCGCGTCCGCGCCGGCTTCGATCAATGCCTTCGTCGCTTCGCCGGTCGCGACGTTGCCCGCGATGACAGGAAGCTCCGGAAACGCGTTTTTGATCTCCTTGAGCGTCCGGATGATGTTCGCGGAATGTCCGTGTGCCGAATCGATGACGATGACGTCGACGTGCGCGTTCACGAGCGCATTCACGCGTTCCAGAACGTCCCTCGTCACGCCGACCGCCGCGCCCGCGAGAAGCCGTCCGCCCTCATCCTTCGCGGAATTCGGGTACTTGATCGCCTTTTCGATGTCCTTGATCGTGATGAGACCGCGCAGGATCCCTTCATCGTCGATGATCGGCAGCTTTTCGACACGGGCGGCCGCGAGGATCTTCTTCGCTTCCTCGAGCGTCGTCCCGACCTTGCCGGTGACAAGGTTTTTGCAGGTCATCGATTCGCGGATCTTCTTTGAGAAATCGGTCTCAAACTTTAAGTCGCGGTTCGTGATGATGCCGACCAGTTTTTTATGCTCGTCCGTGATCGGAACGCCGGAAATGCGGTACTGCAGCATCAGATCGTTTGCGTCCCCGATCGTATTGTCCGGATGCAGATAGAAGGGATCGGTGATGACGCCGAATTCCGACCGCTTGACGAGATCGACCTCCTTCGCCTGCTCCTCGAGCGACATGTTCTTGTGGATGATGCCGATGCCGCCCTGACGCGCCATCGCGATCGCCATGCGGGATTCGGTGACGGTGTCCATGCTCGCGCTCATGAGCGGCACGTTCAGCGTCACGGTCTTCGTCAGGTTCGTTTTCAGCGACACCTCGTTCGGCGTCACTTCAGAATACTGCGGTACCAGCAGCACGTCGTCAAATGTAATGCCTTCTCCGATGATCTGACCCATGTCCGGGTTCTCCTTTCCCTGTTGCGGTTTCTTTCAAGATCTCTCTTTGGTGCTACAAAAAGACGCATGCCGGGCATGCGTCTTCGTTATCGTTCGGGCAGCGTCAGGTGGACCGGCAGCCCGTTTTCCATGACCGGCATGATCTCCCCCTGGATCAGCGGACGGCAATAGGCAAGGAACGCCTCCGTCACGCCGTCGCCAGATGCATTGATCCAGCTCCGCGGCACTTTCTTTTCGACGTTCGCGATCTTGTGGACGTCGTACGCCTTTGCTTCACATTTGTACGGATCGTTCGACACGCGGTCAAAGATCACCATGTGGCCGTTCAGCCCTTCCGCCGCATAGCGGGTCGCGGCTTCGCCGGCCATGAATGCTTCATTGACGTCGGTCAGCGATGCGATGTGGCTGCCGCAGCGCTGGATCGAGCTGAAATTCACGACGCGGATCTTGCAGCCGAGCTCCTTCCCGAGGAACTTGCCGATGCATTCGCCGACGCCGGACAGTTCCTTGTGACCGAAGGCGTCGGTCTTCGCGTTCGCGCTGATCTCGTCGAAGAAATGGCTGTCCGATTCCTCCCAGAGGCCTTCAGATACCGCGATCGTCACCTGGCGCTTTTCTGCCATCCGCTCGCGGACGGACGCAAGGCATTTCCCCATGTCGAACGCGAGTTCCGGCAGATAAATGAAATCGACGCCTTCGTTGTCCGCGCCTTTCGCAAGTGCCGTCGCGCCGGTCAGCCACCCCGCGTTCCGGCCCATGACCTCCAGGATCGTGACGAGCTTAACGTCGTTCGCGTGCGCGTCCTGAATGATCTCCTTCGTCATCGTCGCGACGTATTTCGCAGCGGAGCCGAAGCCCGGCGTATGATCCGTGATGTCGAGATCGTTGTCGATCGTCTTCGGGACGCCGGTAAAGAGAATGTCGGAGCCGATTAGCTGGCCGTAATCATAGAGTTTGC
>CAMZDH010000071.1 GCA_947305345.1 uncultured Lachnospiraceae bacterium
CATGGTGGTGGTGATGGTGGCAGCACTCGTGCTCGTCGTCATCGTCGTCATGGTGGTGATGATAGCAGCATTCCTCTTCTTCGCCTTCTTCGCCGTGGTGATGGTGATGATGGTGGTGATGCGCTTCCTCCTCTTCGTCCTTCGCGGCCTGCGCCGCGGCAAGCGCGATCAGTTCCTTCGTGAGGTTCTCGGAATCCTCCATCGCCGCGAGGATCCGGTCGCCGCCGAGGCTCTCCCACGGCGTCGTCAGGATCCGCGCCTTCCCGTTCTTTTCCCGGAGCAGCGCGACGACTTCGAGGATCTTTTCCTCTGAGAGCATCTGCGACCGCGAAAGCACGATCGCGCCCGCGTTTTCGACCTGGTTGTTGAAGAATTCGCCGAAGTTCTTCATGTAGCTCTTGCATTTGACCGCGTCCACGACGGTCGTCGCGGAGTTGAGGACGAGGTCGCAGTCCGCGCCCGCGCGCTCCACGGCCGCCATGACGTCCGAAAGTTTGCCGACGCCCGAGGGCTCGATGACCACGCGGTCCGGATGATAATCGTTGATCACCTGCTTCAACGCCTTGCCGAAATCACCGACGAGCGAGCAGCAGATGCAGCCCGAGTTCATTTCGGTGATCTGTACGCCGGCATCCTTCAGGAATCCGCCGTCAATGCCGATCTCGCCGAATTCATTTTCAATCAGGACGACCTGCTCTCCCTGCAGTGCCTCCTTCAAAAGTTTCCTGATGAGCGTCGTCTTCCCCGCGCCTAAGAACCCGGAGATCACGTCTACCTTTGCCATGTCTTTTCCTCCTTATGCATTGAAACGGTCGCTGTACGCAAGTACGGCGGCGATGGTTTTACTGTCTTGGATCGTGCCGTCGTAGATCATTTTCTTCAGTTCCGGCACGGAATAAGCAACGACGTCAATGAATTCGTCCTCGTCGGGATGCGCTTCGGTATGATGCAGCCCCTTCGCGACATAAATGTCGATCGCTTCGGTCGAATACGCGATCGCGCTCAGGAATTTCAGGAGCAGAGTCACCTCTTCCGCGCGGTATCCGGTCTCTTCCTCAAGTTCCCGGACAATACAGTCGTACGTCGATTCGTCAACGCTGTCCCGCTTTCCCGCGGGAATCTCGAGCGTCATCCGTTCGACCGGATTCCTGTACTGCCGGACGAGCAGGATCTTTCCGTCGTTCCGGACCGGTACGACGGCCGCCGCGCCGTTGTGGACGACCGTATCCCAAATGTGCCGGTGACCGTCCTTCGTTTCCATCGTGTCTTCATAGTAGTCGAATATGTGCCCGTGATGCACGAGGTTCCGGTCGACCCGCCTGATCTCATCCATAAAACGCAATTCCTTTCGTGTTTCGCGGCGGTCAAACAGACGCGCCGAGAGTAAAATTGAAAACCGTTTTCAGTTTGCTTCATCATAGTACTTCCGCCGCCGTTTGTCAATTCCCGGACGCATTGAAACGCGGATAAATTCCTGCTTGACGGCGCGATTTTGTTCTGCTATCTTGAAAATGCGAAAAGGCTTATGCCTTTTCCCTTCGGCCGTCTTCCCATTGGGCATCTGCCTTCCGGGAAGCGCCATCCCATAGATAGACCCCGCCGGTCAAACGGCGGGGTCGTTTTTTCTGGCTGAAAAAAAATCCGGCGATCGCTCGCCGGAGCTTCCTCGACTTTCGTCATTTCGCGTAATCCGTGACTCTTGATTCCCGGATGACATTCACCTTGATCTGGCCCGGATACGTCATCTCTGATTCGATCTGCTTGGAAATGTTCCGAGCAAGAAGAACCATGTCCGCATCCGAAACCTTCTCCGGAATGACCATGACCCGAACTTCGCGTCCTGCCTGAACGGCAAAGGACTTTTCGACACCTGCGTAGGAGTTTGTGATCTCCTCCAACTGTTTCAGACGATTGATGTAAGTTTCGATGGTCTCCCTTCTTGCGCCGGGGCGGGCAGCGGAGATCGTATCCGCGGCCTGCACGATGCAGGAGATCATGCTGGTCGGCTCCACGTCGCCGTGGTGGGATTCCACCGCATTGACGACGACTGCCGATTCCTTGTATTTCTTACAGAGGTCGGCGCCCAACTGGACATGGGAGCCTTCCACTTCGTGGTCGATCGATTTGCCGATGTCGTGCAAAAGACCCGCACGCTTCGCGAGCCGGACGTCGAGCCCGAGCTCTGAAGCCATCAGCCCCGACAGATGCGCGACTTCGATCGAATGACGCAGCGCGTTCTGTCCGTAACTCGTACGGTACACCATGCGGCCCAGGTATTTCACGAGTTCCGGATGGATGCCGTGCACGCCGACCTCCTGCAATGCAGCTTCGCCGGCTTCCTTGATCTTCTGATCGACTTCCTTTTTGGCCTTTTCGACCATTTCCTCGATGCGGGCGGGGTGGATCCGGCCGTCCACAATGAGTTTTTCCAGCGCGACGCGGGCGATTTCCCGACGTACCGGATCGAAGGCGGACAGCACGACGGCGTCCGGTGTATCGTCGATGATCAGCTCCACGCCCGTCGCCGTCTCCAGCGTGCGGATGTTTCTGCCTTCACGACCGATGATACGTCCCTTCATTTCGTCCGAGGGGTTCTGTACGACCGTAATGGTGTTCTCCGCGACGTTCTCCGCAGCGCACCGCTGGATGGCCGTCACCACGATCTCCTTGGCCTTCTCGGATGCTTCGTCCCTGGCTTTCTGCTCCAGTTCCTTGACCAGGCGCGCGGCATCTGTTTTCACATCGTCTTCTACAGCTTTCAGTAAGTGTTCTTTGGCTTGTTCGGAGGTCATACCGGAAACGCGTTCCAGTTCCTTGGTGATCTCGGATATCTTTCGATCCGCCTCCGCGTGTTTCTTGTTGAGACTCTCTTCCTTCTGCCCAAATGCGGTTTCACGCTTTTCCAGAGCATCGATCTTGCGGTCCAATGCTTCCTCTTTGTTCTGCATACGCTTCTCGGACTTGGAGATTTCGTTCCGGCGATCCCGGATCTCTCTGTCCAATTCGTTCTTCTGACGCAAAGATTCTTCTTTGACCTCTAAGAGAGCCTCCCGCTTTTTGGTTTCTGCAGCCTTGACGGCTTCATCGATGATCTCGCGCGAACGCTGTTCCGCCGTGCCCACCTTTTCCTGGAAAACCTTTTTCTGGTGAGCTTGGCCGAGCAGGTACGCCACGATCGCCGCAATGATGCCGGCAGCTGCGACTGGTATCCATAACCACTCCACAGGAGTACCTCCTTTATAAATTTTTCATTGTACATAAGGATACACTTTAGGCGTATTCTATCCCAAAAGCAAAATGATGTCAAGAAAAAATGTTAAAATGCGGTCCCCGGAGATTCCAGAGACCGCATTTTCGTTCAAAGCGTCTGTCAGGAGGCGCGCCGTTCGAGATCCAGCTGCAGTGCCTCAAGATAATGTACATAGACGCCGTTGTTCACCGAAATCTCGTATGCGGGGTCGAGTTCCTCATATTTAAAACTCTTCCGACCGCCCGCCTTCATGCGCTCGTAAAAGACCATGAAGTCCCGGAGCGGGAGGTAATGCGCCTCGTTCCGCGAGGTAAAATACAGCAGAAAAAATGCGATGCCCTCCTGCTGCTCCCACGAGCGCATAAACTCGATCTGGTGCTCGTGCACGTTCGCAAGCGGAAAGGTGTCGCTGTCACATTCCTTCGCGTCAAAACAGACCGGTATTCCCTGCACCGCGCCGATATAGTCGACGGTCGAACGCTGGTCAAAATAGGCGAGCGTGATGTGGCGGGTCAACGGGTCGAATTCGACCGGCGTGATCGGCGTCGGGATCTTCTGGATCAGCGCGAGCCCCTTCGCGCGGTATTCTTCATTCGTGTAATTGACCATTTCCTCAAGGACGGACCCCCTGAGGCCGTGGCCGCTCCATTTAGTCATACGGTTCCTCCCCGGACCGGCCAGTCTGAAGGCACCGGCAATTCAAACGTTCTGCCGCTAATCCCCTCGAGCGCGCATTCCGGAAATACGGTCTTATAGGAAAACAGGCACTGGGTCTTCCGGCGGAACTCAGCGTTCACGAGGGCGTTTCCGTATTTTAAGTCTCCCAAGATCGGATGACCGATGTACGCGAGGTGCGCGCGGATCTGATGGCTCCTGCCGGTGAGAAGATGCACTCTGAGGAGCGTCAGATCCTTTTCCCGGTCATAAACGATCGGTTCATAAAATGTGTGGATCTCCCGGCGGTTTCTCCCCGGGTATTCATGGATCATTACGCGATTCGTTTCCTCGTCTTTTTCGAGATATCCGCTGATCTCTTCAGCGGCGCGGACTTCTCCAGAAACGAGCGCGTAATAGTATTTTTCCAGCGTCCGTTCACGGAAAAGCTCTGACAGGACCTTCAGCCCCTTATAGCTCATTCCTGCAGCCATAATTCCGCCCGTATTGCGGTCTAGACGGTTGCAGACGGACGGACGGAAGGTTTCAAACTCCGACGCGGAAATCAGGCCTTTTTCGACCGCGTGCGCGATCACCCAGTCGTTTGCCGAATAGTCGTTCTCTTCCGCCTTCTGGGAAAGAAGACCCGCGGGTTTGACAAAAACGAGGACGTCGCCGTCTTCATGGAGGATCTCAAGGTCCGGATGGTTTTCCGCCGGCTTTTCCTGCGGCAGCGCTATCCCCCGCATTTCGTCGAACGTCGGGCGGGAAAGGAAAAACTGTATCACGTCCCCTTCGTGAACGCGGTCGGACCCCGCAGCGCGATGCTTGTTCAGCGTAAT
>CAMZDH010000072.1 GCA_947305345.1 uncultured Lachnospiraceae bacterium
GTTTTCGACGAAGGAGGTCATGAGCGCCGCCAGAAACTCCTTCGGATAATAGTATTTCAGCCAGGCCGTCTGGTAGGCGACGACCGCGTAGGCGGCAGCGTGGGACTTGTTGAACGCGTACTGCGCGAAGTCCTCCATTTCGTCAAAGATCTTATTCGCGATCTCCGGAGAGATCCCGCGCGCGCTGCACCCCGGCACCTGTTCTTCCGGATTGCCGTAGACGAAGTTGGCGCGTTCCCTGTCCATGACCGCCTGTTTCTTTTTGCTCATCGCGCGCCGGACAAGATCCGCGCGCCCAAGCGTATAGCCTCCGAGGTCCTGCACAATCTGCATGACCTGTTCCTGATAGACGATGCAGCCGTAGGTCCCTTTTAAGATTGGTTCAAGCTCCGGGCAGTCGTATTCGACGTCCGCGCAGTTCCGCTTGCCCGCGATGTATTTGTCGATGAAGCTCATCGGACCCGGCCGGTAAAGGGAAATGCCGGCGACGATGTCCTCCATCGATTCCGGCTGCAGGCGCTTCATGAACCCCCGCATGCCCGTCGATTCCAGCTGGAAAATGCCGTCGCAGTCGCCGGTCCCGATGTATTTATAGACGGCTTTGTCGTCGTAATCGATCGCGTCGATGTCGATGACCTGCCCGGTCGATTCCCGGATGTTTTTCAATGCGTCCGCGATGACCGTCAGCGTCCGGAGTCCTAAGAAGTCCATCTTCAGCAGTCCGAGTTTTTCGATCGTCGTCATGTCGAACTGCGTCGTCAGCGGCGCGTCCGCGGAGGACCGGGACAGCGGCACGTATTCGTCCATCGGCTTCGAGGCGATGACGACGCCTGCCGCGTGCATCGAAGAATGTCTCGGCAGCCCCTCCAGGCGGAGGCACATGTCGATCAGTTTCTTCGTCGTCTCGTCGTTTTCATATTCCGCCCGCAGTTCCGGCGACGTGTCGAGCGCCTCGGCGAGCTTGATGTTCAGGACCCGCGGCACCATTTTCGAAAGCTTGTCGCAGACCGCGTACGGCAGGTCCATCGCCCGCCCGACGTCCCGGATCACGCCCTTCGCCTGCAGCGTTCCGAAGGTCACGATCTGCGTCACGCAGTCCGCGCCGTATTTTTCGACGACGTAGTCGATGACCTCCTGCCGCCGTTCATAGCAGAAATCCACGTCGATATCGGGCATCGAGATGCGCTCCGGATTTAAGAAGCGCTCAAAGAGGAGCTGATACCGGATCGGGTCGATGTTCGTGATCTCCAGCGCGTAGGATACGACGCTGCCGGCGGCGGAGCCCCGCCCCGGGCCGACCGGAATGCTGTGCTCTTTCGCGTAATGGATGAAATCCCAGACGATCAGGAAATAGTCGACGTAGCCCATCTTCCGAATGACGGACAGTTCGTATTCCAGCCGCTGCTTCAGCGCTTCGTCCGCGTCAGGGTAACGTTTTGCAAAGCCCGCGCGGCAGAGCTCGTTTAAGTAGGATTCACTGGTATAGCCCGCAGGCACCGCATATTTCGGGAGCTTCGTATGGCCGAATTCGATCTCGACGTGACACCGCTCGGCGATCTTTTCCGTATTGTCAAGTGCTTCCTCCGCATAGGGGAACAGGGCGCGCATCTCTTCCTCGGATTTCAGATAGAACTGACCGCCGGGATAGCGGAGCCGGTCTTCGTCCGAGACCTTCTTCTGCGTCTGGATCGCAAGCAGCACGTCGTGCGCTTCCGCGTCCGTGTCGTAAAGGTAATGCACGTCGTTCGTCGCGATGAGCGGGATCCCGGTCTCATTGTGCAGCCTAAGGAGCCCCGCGTTCACGGTCTTCTGATCCTCGTATCCGTGGTCCTGCAGCTCGAGGAAATAGTTCCCTTCGCCAAAAATGCCGCGGTATTCCATAGCGACCCGCTTCGCGTCGTCGTAAAGGCCGTTTTTCAAGTACCGCTGCACCTCGCCCGCAAGGCAGGCCGACGAGCAGATGATCCCCTCGTGGTACTGTTTAAGGACGTCCTTGTCGACGCGCGGCCGGTAGTAAAAGCCGTCCTTAAATCCCTGCGAAACGATCTTAATGAGGTTCTGATAGCCCTGATTGTTTTCCGCGAGCAGGATCAGGTGGTGGTAGCGCTCCTCGTTCGCGCCCGGCTCGCGGTCCTTCCGCGACTTCGGCGCGACGTAGACCTCGCAGCCGAGGATCGGGTTGATTCCCGCCTCCCTGCACGCTTCGTAAAAATGGATGACGCCGTACATCACGCCGTGATCCGTGATCGCGAGGTGCTTAAAGCCGAGTTCCTTCGCGCGCTGAACGAGCTCCTTGATCTTGCAGGAGCCGTCCAGAAGACTGTATTCCGTATGGACGTGTAAATGCGTAAATGCCATAGATCAATCACTTTCCAACTGTTTTCCGGCCTTCAGCCGGTACAGTAAAAACAGACACCCGCCGAGCACGGCCGCGCCAACAATAAGAAACACGATCCGGTACGCCGACACGAACGCATTGGCGGAGGGGACGTAATTCATGAAAATGCTGAACAGATTCGCCGTGCCGTGGACGAGAACCGCCGCGAGCCAGGTCTCCACAGCTTCGAGCACCCAGGTCAAAAGGAGGCCGAACAGGAACCCGTAGATCATGCCCGGAATGCTGAAATGCAGGACCCCGAAGATCACGGACACGATGACCGCTGCCAGGATCTTTTTCAGTTTCCGCGAGATCAGTCCGTATAATAGTTTCCGGAAGATCCACTCCTCGACGACCGGCGCAAGCACCGCCTCGATGAGGATCAGGACCCACTGTCTCGATTCAAAATACTGCGACAACGCGATGTCCACAGCGTCCTGTCCCGGCGTAGCGCCAAGGATGGCCATCAAAAGGTTCATGACAACGGCGTAGGACACGCCGATGAACGGCAGAAGCAGCCAGAGCAGCAGTTTCCTTCGCCGGGAAGCCTTCATCGGATCCTCCGGTCCAGCTTCCTCGAAAGCCACATGCCGATCTTCTGCATGACCTGCACGAGTGCTACGAGAATGACGATCGTCACGATCATGACGTGCATATTATATCGATGATAGCCGTACCGGATTGCGAGCACACCGAGGCCGCCGCCGCCAATAGCGCCCGCCATCGCGGAGTACCCCAGAATCGTAGCGAGCGCGATCGTCACGCCGACGATGAGGGACGTCCGCGCTTCCTTCAGCAGCACTTTGACGATGATCGTCATCGTCGAAGCGCCGAGCGACTGCGCGGCCTCGATGACGCCGCCGTCCACTTCCTTTAAGGACGATTCAACCATCCTGGCAATGAACGGCGCTGCCGCGATTACCAAAGGTACGATGGTTGCGGAAGTTCCTATAGTCGTTCCAACAACGAAACGCGTGAATGGAATCAGCAGGATCATCAAAATCAGGAACGGAATCGAGCGAAGAATGTTCACGATAATGTCTAAAATGCGATAGACCACCCGATTCGGATGAATGCCGCCTTCGCCCGTGATCGTCAAAACGACGCCGATTGGCAAACCTAATACATACCCGAGGAATGTGGACAGTATGGTGATGATCAGCGTGTCGCGGGTTCCCTCTAAGATCATCATCCAATAACCGCCATCCATATCACCAAAGATGAACTGATACAAAGCGCTGAAAAATTCTCCCATCACACTCACCCCACATTCTCCGTCCAGGCTTCGACGCCGACGTTCTTTTCCTGGAAGAAGGCGATCATCTGCTCAGCAACGGCTTCATTGTCCGGCAATTGGACGATCATCTGGCCGTTCGGTACGCCGTTCAGCTCCTTCATGTTCGCAAACAGAATGTTGAGCGGCATTCTAAATTGCAGGATCGCGTTGCCGATGATTGGCTCATTCGCGGAATCTTCGTTGAACGAAAGGCGGATCGTCCGGCCGCCGGTCATCCGGAGCACGGTCGCGCCCTGGTTGACGAGGAGCCGCTTCGTCGCTTCGGTCTTCGGCGCGTGGAACAACTCTTCGACCGTCCCCTGCTCCATCAGCCGTCCCTTTTCGAGAACCAGCACATACCGGCAGATCTCCTGAACGACCGACATCTCATGCGTGATGAGGAGGATCGTCAGTCCCATCTTTTCGTTGATCTCTTTCAGCAATGCAAGGATCGATTTCGTCGTCTGCGGATCGAGTGCGCTCGTCGCCTCGTCGCAGAGCAGAATCTTCGGATCGGAGGCCAGCACCCGCGCGATCGCGACCCGCTGCTGCTGGCCGCCCGAAAGCTGCGCGGGATAGGCATAGGCCTTTTCCTCAAGCCCGACCGTCTTTGCATCAGGAGATTGAAATGCTGGAAAATCATGCCGATCTCGCGGCGCGCCTGACGGAGCTCCTTCGGCTTCATGTCGCAGAGGTTCCGGCCGTTGATGATGACCTCGCCCTCCGACGGCTTTTCCAACAGATTCAGACACCGGACAAGCGTACTCTTTCCGGCGCCGGACAGCCCGATGATGCCGAAGATATCGCCCTTTTCGACTTCAAAGCTGATGCGGTCGGCCGCGACGACGGCGCTGCTCTCCTTGGTTTTCGGCTGAAATACTTTGCTTAAGTTTCTGACGACGATCGCTGGTTCCATGATCATGCCTTTCGCTGTTATATAATTATACTTCTTTATCATATCATAAACTTTGCAATTTTCAACTGTTTGGCGTACCAAAAAATCAGCAGGCCGCGCACCTTTTTCCGCCCGTCCGGCGGAGAAGATAAAAAAAGCGCAGGCCCGAAACGGACCTGCGCAC
>CAMZDH010000073.1 GCA_947305345.1 uncultured Lachnospiraceae bacterium
TAACCGTTTTCAGGGGAAAGGAAAGCGCATCCTTTGAAAGGAGACACGATGAAAGCTGTTCAGTGGTCTGTTTTGGCCGCAGTCCTGATACTGGCGGCGGTGCTCGTCTGTCCGGGCTGCGGTAACGCGGAAGATCCCGGCAGGACGACGGCGGCCGCAAACGAAAGCACGGAGCCGACGACGGCGGCCCCGAAGAAAGTGAAGGCGGATATCGATCTTACGAAGCTTTCCGCGACGATGGTCTACTCCGAAGTCTACAACATGACGGCGGAGCCCGACAAATACATCGGGAAGCGCATCCGGATGAGCGGACCGGCTTCGGTCTTTGTCGCGGAGGCGACCGGAAAGGTCTATTATTCCTGCATCATCAAGGACGCGACGGCCTGCTGCGCGCAGGGGATCGAATTCACGCTGAAAGAGGGCGACTACCCGAACCAGGGCGATCCGATCGTCGTGGAGGGCGTCTTTGACACCTATTACGAAGGAGAATACCGCTACTGCACCCTGGTGGACGCGGTCCGGATCCTGTAAGCGCCTGCGTTGTTTTTTCATAAAAACCTTGACAGACCGCGGAAGCGGTGTTATTGTCATCTAAACCGTTGAGGAAGAGTGAGTAGGCATTGCCTCTTTTTGAAAGCGAGCTGCCGACGGTGCGAGGGCAGTGAAAAACGCAGTGCTGAATGGACTTCTGAGGGCGACCGGAAACGCGTTCCAGTGCGGAGTATGGAAGCCGGGGAGGGATCCCCGTCAACAATATCCGGCGTATGTACGTACGCGTGAGGTGGGCGCGAAGCGCCAAGCCGGGTGGTACCGCAGGTCATGATCCTGTCCCAGCAAATGCAGTTTGCTGGGACTTTTTTGTGTTCAGCCCCGGCAAGGACCTCAAAAAGCATTGTGATGAAAGGAGAAAAGCAATGGAAGAGAAGAACCGGATCCCGTACAAGATCTACCTGGAAGAAAATGAAATGCCGAAGGCGTGGTACAATCTCCGCGCGGACATGAAAGAGAAACCCGCGCCGCTTTTGAATCCCGCGACGGGCAAGCCGATGACGGCGGAAGAACTGTCGGTCGTTTTCTGCGACGAACTCATCAAACAGGAACTGGACAACGATACGCGGTATTATGAGATCCCGCAGGAGATCCGCGATTTCTACAAGATGTACCGTCCCTCGCCGCTCGTCCGCGCGTACTGTCTGGAAGAAAAACTGCAGACGCCCGCGAAGATCTATTATAAGTTTGAGGGCAACAACACCAGCGGCAGCCACAAACTGAATTCCGCGATCGCGCAGGCGTATTACGCGAAGAAGCAGGGACTGAAGGGCGTGACGACCGAGACCGGCGCCGGCCAGTGGGGCACGGCGCTTTCGATGGCCTGCGCGTATTTCGGCCTGGAATGCAAGGTCTTCATGGTGAAGATCTCTTATGAACAGAAGCCCTTCCGCCGCGAGGTCATGCGGACTTACGGCGCCGACGTCACGCCGTCTCCGTCCATGGAGACGAACGTCGGACGGAAGATCCTGGCAGAGCATCCCGGCACGACGGGGTCTCTTGGCTGCGCGATCTCGGAAGCGGTCGAAGTCGCGGTGTCGAGCGAGGGCTACCGCTACGTCCTCGGCAGCGTCCTGAACCAGGTGCTTCTCCATCAGTCCGTGATCGGCCTTGAAACGAAGGCCGCGCTGGACAAATACGGCATCCATCCGGACATCATCATCGGCTGCGCCGGCGGCGGATCGAACCTCGGCGGACTCATCGCTCCGTTCATGGGCGAAAAACTCCGGGGAGAAGCGGATTACCGCATCATCGCCGTCGAACCGGCGTCCTGCCCGAGCTTTACGCGGGGCACGTTCGCCTATGATTTCTGCGACACCGGCATGATCTGCCCGCTTGCGAAGATGTACACGCTCGGCAGCGGCTTCATTCCGTCTCCGAACCATGCGGGGGGCCTCCGGTTCCACGGCATGAGCTCGACCCTGTCGCAGCTTTATCACGACGGCTACATGGAAGCGACCTCCGTCGAGCAGACGTCCGTCTTCGATGCGGCAGAGTTCTTTGCGAGAACGGAAGGCATCCTGCCCGCGCCGGAAAGCGCGCACGCCATCCGCGTCGCCCTGGACGAAGCATTGAAATGCAAGGAGACCGGCGAGGAGAAAACGATCGTCTTCGGTCTGACCGGCACCGGCTATTTCGACCTCAAGGCGTATGAAGCCTATAACGACGGCAGAATGGTGGACTACATCCCGACCGATGAGGAGATCGCGGCAAGCGTCGCGAAACTTCCGAAGGTCGAGTAAGGCGTTCCGATCGCACGATCGCCCCCTGCCCCAAGTGGACAGGGGGCTTTTTCGCAGGACTTGACTTTAACACTTTAATGTGCTAAACTTCTAAATAATAGATCATTCTGTTTTAGGAGGACATCATGCCGGGTTTTCAGTCTGAATCTACGGACCGGCTGTTCAAGGCCATCGCGTCCTTAGAGAACGAAGAGGAGGTCGCCGCATTCTTTTCCGACCTTTGCACGATTAAGGAGATCAAGGACATGTCGCAGCGTCTGGACGCCGCGAAAATGCTGGCGGCGGGCGAAAGCTATCAGAAGGTCGCTTCCGCAGTCGGCATCAGCACGGCGACGATCAGCCGTGTCAGCAGATGCATCAATTACGGCGACGGCGGATATCAGATCGTCCTCAAGCGGCTTTCGGAGCGTAAAAAGCAGTAAATATGCATTAATTTTCGCATAAATGCATAAAAAATAGAAAAACACAAAAATATTTGAATAATTTTGCAAAAATCGCTTGACAAGGGCGGTTTTTTTGCTATAATCGCTACTATCATCCGATGATTCACAGGATTTTTAGAGGAGGAACGGTTATGAAGACATGGAAAAAGGTTTTGGCACTGGTGCTTGCGCTTTCGCTCGTTTTTGCGTTTACGGCCTGCAAGACCGACGAGGACAATAAGAACGCGGCGGCGTACAACAAGTATCTGAAGCAGCTGGAATACAACGACAGCGGCCTTCCGGAGCTGACGGTCGCGATCTCCCCGGACTTTGCGCCGATGGAATTCATCGATCTGTCCCGAACCGGCGCCGATCAGTACGTGGGCTTCGACGTTCTTCTGGCGAAATATATCGCGAAGGAACTCAATATGAAGCTCGTGATCAAGCCGATGTCCTTTGACGCGGTGCAGGCCGCCGTCCAGACCGGCAACGTCGACCTCGGCGTTTCGGGCTTCAGCTGGACGGAAGAGCGGAGCGAAAATTACTTCATCACCGACTGGTATGAGGCGGGCGAAAACGAGACCCAGCAGGTCATCATTACGACCAAGGAGAACGAAGGCAAGTTTACGACGGCCGAGTCGATGAAGGGCATCAAGGTCGGCGCGCAGGGCGCGTCTCTGCAGAAGGTCCTCGTCGAAGAGCAGCTGCCGGAGTCGGAGATCGTGCTGTACGATAACCTGAACGACGCGGTGCCGGCGTTACTGACTGGCAAGGTCGACGCCTTCGCGGTCGCGTACGGCAACGGCGAGTCTTTCATCTCGGCGAACCCGGACAAGATCGTCTTCTCCGGCTTTGAGTTCGAGGTGGCCGAAAAGTACAAGAACAACGTCATCCTGGTCAACAAAGGCAATGAGGATCTGGGCAATAAGGTTAATGCCGTTCTTGCGCAGGCAAAATCTGCAAAGATCTATGACTCCTGGTACGAAGCCTGCCAGCTCCTCGCCAAGATCAAGACGGTCGACGAGCTCGGTTACGACGACGACGGCAACAAGATCAGCGAATAATCTGCAATGCGGCAGTTCCGGCGGGGCTCCTGGCAACAAGAGCCCCGCGCTTTATTGAAAACAAACGATGGTAAAGAACGGAGGAACACATGACTCTGACAGAGATCCTGAAAAGCATGTGGGACATCTTCACTGAATACTATATCGGCGCGGGCCTTCTGTGGACCGGCATCGGCTATACGCTTTTATTGTCCGCGATCGCGGTCTTCTTCGGCGCGATCTTAGGCTCGCTGATGGCGATCGGAAAGCGGAGCCGCCTTGCACCCTTAAGATTCCTCATCACGGCGGTCGTCGAGGTGCTCCGCGGCACACCGGCGCTCTTACAGCTTTATGTCGCGTATTTCATCATCCCGATGCTGTTAAAGTCCGCCGGGATGTCGCCGTTTGCCTGCGTCGCGATCGCATTATCCTTAAATTCGGCCTGCGCGTCCTCGGAGATCATCCGGTCCGGCATCGAAGCGGTTGACAAGGGACAGACCGAGGCCGCCCGGGCGCTCGGGCTGACCGGAAAGACCGCTATGCTGAAGATCGTACTGCCGCAGGCCGTGAAGAACATTCTGCCGGCGCTTGGCAACGAATTCATCACGATCATCAAGGAGACATCGCTCGCGTCCACCTTCTACGTTGGCGAGCTGATGACGACGTATCAGACAATCCGCGGCATCACCTTCAATACGATCCCGACGCTGTTCATCATCGGCATCGTCTACTTTGTGATGACGTTCAGCCTGTCGAAGATCCTGAAGGTGTTCGAAAGGAGGATGAAGAGAAGTGCTTGAAGTTCGGAACATTTATAAGAGTTTTGGCGATCTGAAGGTCTTGAAGGGCGTGACGACGAGCGTCGAGAAGGGCGAAGTCATTTCGATCATCGGCGTTTCCGGCAGCGGCAAATCGACGCTGCTGCGCTGCACGGTGAACCTGGAGCCCGTC
>CAMZDH010000074.1 GCA_947305345.1 uncultured Lachnospiraceae bacterium
ATCTAATTGATAGAAATTTTCAGGGTTGGTTATACGATTCAATTATCAAGGTGCATTCACTCACTCAAAAAGTGTTGCTTTTTGCGGCGAGCAAAGGTGATTTTATCAAAACAAGTTCTACTTGTCAAGCGAATTTTTTAAAATTTTTAAAGATTTTTTTGCCTTGTGTGAAAGCCCTCTGAAAAGCACTAGATATAGCGCTTTTTAGGGGTTTTCCGGATCGTTCGGCGCGTCTTCCGGCGTGATGGCACTGCCCGGATCCTGCGGATCGGCCGGAGCAGCCGCGTAAGCTTCCGGCGCGGCTACGAGTGCGGGCGCCGGTTCAACAGATTCTTCCGGCCTGATCTCATCGAGGATCATGCCGGAGGCAGGGACCGTCTTGCTCTTCGCCGCTTCCTTCTTTTCCTTTCGCGCTGCCGCATTGCCGGTATAAGTAATGCCGCTGTCCAGGCCGATGATGTAATAGAAGATCTTCGGGAAGACGATGAGGCCCGCGAAATACCAGAAGCCGTGGTTGTATGCCTTCGACAGATGCCATCTCGAAATGATGTCCAGAACAAAGAGCGCGCCGCCGACGAAGATGACAAAAACATAAAGAATTGCGACCGAAACGATCGAGCCCGCATTGACGCCGAGCTGGGCCGTCGCCTGAGCGAAATCGAATGCAGATTCAAAGAAGGCCGCGATCGAGGACCTGAACGCCACCGCGAACAGGGCGCCGGCAATGCCATTCAGAATCCCTAAGCCGAACGACAGGATCAGGACGACCCAGAAAGCCGTTTTCGACCAGGTGATTTTATAGAAGATATACTGGTTATAGAACGGGATCAGGCTCTTCCACCCGCCTTCGCCCGCCGCGCGGAACATCCGCCACGTTGACACGAACCAGAGGACCGCATTAAAGATCACGGCAGCGGCGGCGATGATCAGCGCGGTCACGAGCACGACCAGACACAGGCCAACGACAATGCGTACCGCGGTATTGGAAAAGATCACCGACAGCTGCTCCGGCAGCGAACCGAACTTCTTTGAAAAATATTCTAAGATCTGTGGAAACGGATTGACATTCATAACAAAAACCTCCTTCATCGGCCGCCTTCCGGCAGCCAATGAATTATAGCATTTCAAGGACCCGCTGTAAAGAAAATCCGAGCCCCGCAATCAACGATTGCGGCGGGCACGACGGAGTAAAAGCGGTGCTGACATTCGCATTCCGCTGCGGCAACGAGCCGTTCACACTGCTCCAGCCGGCACCGCTTTTGAAAATCATTTTCATTTTACTTGACAATCCGCTGTCCTTCCCTTATGATGGGCGTAAGGCGAAATTGAAAACCATTTTCATATTAAGGAAAGATTAGGGAATCGACATGATCGAATTGGAAGCACAGGACCTTGGGATCGGATACGCAGGCAAGCGCCTCGTGGAAAAACTCAATTTTACCGTCCATAGCGGAGACTATCTCTGTATATTAGGAGAAAACGGCTCCGGCAAGACGACGCTGATGAAGACGATCCTCGGGCTGAAGGCGCCGATTTGCGGCAGTTTGGAATTCGGCGAGGGACTGAAGGCCTCCGAGATCGGGTATCTGCCGCAGCAGGCGGATCTGCAGCGCGACTTTCCGGCGTCTGTCGAGGAAGTCGTCCGTTCCGGCTGTCTTGGCCGGATGAAGCTCCGCCCGTTTTATTCCAGAGCGGAAAAGGCGCTCGCGGACGAACGGATGAAGGAGCTTGGCATTACCGCACTGAGGCGCCGCTGCTACCGGGATCTTTCCGGCGGCCAGCAGCAGCGCGTGCTCCTTGCCCGGGCGATGGTCGCGACGACCAGGATGCTGCTCCTCGACGAGCCCGTGACGGGGCTCGATCCGGAGGTCACAAAAGAGCTCTATCGGGACATTGAAATGCTGAACAAAGATCAGGGCATCACGGTCATCACGATCTCGCACGACGTCGAGGAAGCCCTGAAATACGCGACGCACGTCCTTTACATCGGCGGACGGCTCTTTTTCGGCGCGCGGGACGAATACCTCCGCCACATCGGCGGCGAAGCGGCGCGTGAACCGGAAAATGCGGCGGAAGGAGGGCATGCAGAATGAACCTCTTTGAAACGATCGCCTATTATTTCACCTTTCCTTTTGTCCGCTACGCGATGATTGCGGGCGTCTTTATCGCATTGTCCGCGTCGCTCCTTGGCGTGACGCTCGTCTTAAAGCGCTTTTCGTTCATCGGCGACGGGCTCTCCCACGTCGCGTTCGGCGCGATGTGCATCGCTTCGATCTTAAAGTTCACGAACAACATCCCGTTCGTCCTTCTCATCACGATCCTGACCGCGGTCCTGATCCTCTGGGGCGGGAAAAAGGTCCGGATCAAAGGCGACGCGATGATCGCGATGATCTCGGTCGCGTCCCTCGCGATCGGCTACCTCCTCATCAACCTGTTCAAGCCGAATAATCCGAACCTGTCGGCAGACGTCTGCTCGACGCTCTTCGGCTCGACTTCGATCCTGACGCTTTCCGTCGGCGACGTGATCCTCTGCGGCGTGCTTTCCGGTGTCGTCGTTTTGGTCTTCATCTTCTTCTATCACAAACTGTTCGCGATCACGTTCGACGAGAACTTCGCGCAGGCGACCGGCACGAAGGTCCGGCTCTACAACCTCTTCCTCGCGATCATCATCGCGGTCATCATCGTGCTCGCGATGAATCTGGTCGGGTCGCTCCTCATCTCCGCGCTCATCGTCTTCCCGGCGCTCTCCGCGATGAGGGTCTTCAAGACCTTTAAATCCGTGACCGTCTGTTCCGCCGCGCTCGGCGTCTTCTCGGCCGCGTCCGGCATTCTCGTTTCGATCGTCGCCGGCACGCCGGTCGGCAGCACGATCGTCGTCGCGAACCTCCTGGTGTTTTTCCTGTTCATGATCGTGGGACTCTTCGCCGGCCGCGGCCGGGCATGACCCTGTAAACGCATGAAAAAAGGCCTGCGGACGGAACCCGCCGGCCTTTTTTTTCAAGCGGAGAAGATGGGATTTGAACCCATGCACGGCTATTAACCGCCTACTCCCTTTCCAGGGGAGCCCCTTCAACCTCTTGGGTACTTCTCCATGGTTGAATGATCGAATGATTTAAGCGACTCTTCGCTTAAAGCGGAGAGGATGGGATTCGAACCCATGCGCCCGTGAAGACAAACGGTTTTCAAGACCGCCCCGTTATGACCGCTTCGGTACCTCTCCTCGCAGACACAGAAAGGAGAATACCACAGCCGGTCTCATTTGTCAACGGAAATCTTCCCTTCCGAAAGGCGCCTCTTTGCGGCGAATACGGGCGCTTTCCGGTCCGTTCCGGTCACGCCGGGCCCTCTTCCTTCTTTGTGCTTATGATGCTGAAAAACGGCCTTTTTCGGCGTTCTACGGCATATTTTTTTGAAGAACTCCGCTTCCCGGCACCCCCGTGCCGTCAAATGCCGGGATGAAGCTCGCTTCCTGCGTCTTTCCTTCCTGGATGAACGCGTTTCGAATTCCTAAGTCCAATGCGTAATCGAGAAGGCGTTCGTATTCCCGCTTCGTGACGCGCCGGTTCAGCTCCGGATGGGCCGGGATCTCGCGGACCGGCGTGTACTGGTTCATGATGCTGTAGTAAATGCGGTCACCATAGGTTTCATAAAGGTATTTCAGGACCGCCTTGCTTTCGTTCACGTGGCCCGGCAGGAGGAGGTGCCGGACGACGATGCCCTGCTTCATCATTCCGCGCTCATCGAAGCGGTTTAAGTCCCCGCCCCGCTTTTCCAGCACCCGCACCATCTCCCGAAGCGCTTCCTTTGCCTTTTCCGGGTAATCCTCCGCGCCGGAGAATGCTTTCGCGAGCGCCGGCGTACAATATTTAAAATCGGTCAGGTAAACGTCGACGTCGTCCTGAAGGTAGCGGATCGCTTCAACGGTCTCATATCCGGAGGTGTTGTAGACCACCGGGATCGTGAACCCCTTTTTACGCGCAATGCGGATCGCGCGCCGGATCCCGGCGCTGTAATGTGTCGGCATCACGAGATTCACATTATTCGCGCCCTGCGACTGCAGATCCAGGAAGATTCCGGCGAGTTCCGGTATCGTGACGGGGAAACCGCCCTTTCCGCGGGAAATGCCGAAATTCTGGCAATAAACGCACCGTAAGCCGCAGCCCGTGAAAAAGACCGCGCCGCTCCCCTCTTTTCCGGAAATGCAGGGCTCTTCGTAAAAATGCAATGCCGCCCGCGCAAGCATGACCGTATCCGGCATGCCGCAGAATCCCTTCTGATCGTTCAAGCGATCCACGCCGCAATGCCGCGGGCAGAGATCGCAGGCCGAGAGGTCCATCTTCCCTCCTTGAAAGAGCGCCCGGGGGTCATCGCCCCGGGCGCATCAAAAACATCAATCGTTCCGGATCGCCTTTACAGGCCTACGATCTCGGAGTAGATCGTCGACTGGGCGCCGTTCCCGTCGCGGATGACCACGAACGCGCGGCCGTACACCGCCGCGTCCTTCGGCGCCTTCTGCATGTTCACCGTCGTGATGTCCACGTTCGTCTTATCCTTCGCGACGGCCGTCTTCACGCCGTTCGCGCCGTAGATGAACGCGCTTGCCTTTCCGCCGATCGCGGCATCCTGCGTGACCAGGAAGCCCTGACTGATCACTTCGCAGTCGTCCGGGATCA
>CAMZDH010000075.1 GCA_947305345.1 uncultured Lachnospiraceae bacterium
TGGGACGTCAGATCGGGCTGTGCGCGGCGATCCACGGGGTGGAGACCTACGTCTACGACAACGATCCGGAAGTCATCGAGGACGTCCGGAAATGGGCAGAGGAATACCTCGCCGGCCGGATCGCGAAAGGACGCATGACCGAAGAACAGGTGGCGGCGGCAAAAGCCCTGTTCCATCCGGAGCCGGAGCTTGCGAAGGCCGTCCGTGACGTCGACCTCGTGATCGAGGCCGTCGTGGAGATCAAGGAAGTCAAGAATGAGGTCTTCGATCAGATCCGCGACCTCGTCGACGACCGCACGATCATCGCGACGAACTCGAGCGTCATGGTCTCCTCGCTGTTCAAGGACCACGTGAAGCACCCGGACAAGCTCTGCAACATGCATTTCTACAATCCGGCGCTCGTCATGACGTTCGTCGAAGTCGTCCAGGGCGAGCACACCTCGGAGGAGACCGCCGAGAGCGCCTACGATTTCTGCAGGAAGCTCGGCAAAAAGCCTGCCTGGCAGAAGAAGGAGATCGGGGGATTCATCGGCAACTACTGCAACGGCGGCCTGAGGAAGAACGCGTTTTACCTCGTGGAGCACGGCTATTGCACCTATCAGGACGTCGACATCGCGCTGGAAGAGGGCTTCCACCACAAGATGGGCCAGTTCCGCATGATCGACCTGACCGGCGGCATCCGCCCGATCTTCCAGAACATGGACCGCACCTACAAGGAGACCGGCGTGAAGCCCGACATGTACGACACGTTTAAGGATCTCGTCGACCGCGGGCGGCTCGGCAAGAACGTCGGACACGGATTCTACGATTACGTGGACGACGGCAAACAGTAAAAAGCAATTTGCTTAAGTATAAAAACATTATAAAAAAGGAGTAAAAACATGGCAAGAGAAGTGGTATTTGTCGATGGCATGCGTACGGCGTTTGGTAAACGCGGCGGTTCGTTAAAGGACATCTACGCATCGGACCTCGCGGTGAAGGTAGTCAAGGCCCTCGTCGCAAAAACACAGATCTATGAGCGCGGCGGCAAGATCGACTCGCTGTTCATGGGATCTGCGGCAGGCTGCCCGCACACATGGAGCCCGGCACGTTACGTGACGATGGAAGCGGGGCTTCCGCTTGAGACCTCCGCGTCCTTCGTGGAAATGCAGTGCGGTTCCGCGATCGATTCCATCAACCATGCGGCATGGAAGATCCTCGCCGGCGGCGCGGACGTCATGCTGGCAGGCGGCATGGAGTCTCACAGCAATCACTGCGTCAAGTTCTCGACGACCGTCGAGCCCTACAAGGGACTTGGCCCGCAGCAGATCATCGCGATCATTTCCTCGGATCCGAAGCAGCGCGCGTCCATGATCGAGGTCTCCGACATCATGGCACTGAAGTGGGGCATCACGAGAGAGGCCTGCGACGAGTTCGCGTACAGGAGCCAGATGCGTTCCGCGGCAGCGACCGAGAAGGGCTATTTCAAAGAGGAGATCGTCCCGATCGAGATCAAGGGCACCAAGAAGGTCCCGGGCTTCACGTTCGACTTCGATGAGCACCTTCGTCCGTCGACCACGCTGGAAGGCCTTCGGAGCCTGAAGCCTGTCCGTCCGGAGGAAGGTTCCGTCACGACGGCCGGCAACGCGTCCGGTCTGAACGACGGCGCAGCGTTCGTCCTGATGATGACGGCTGAAAAGGCGAAGGAACTCGGCTACGAGCCTTACGCCAAGTGGGTGGTCGGCGCGGATTACGGCGTCGAGCCGCGTCTCATGGGCATCGGCCCGGCGTACTCGAACCTGCTCGCGCTCAAGAGAGCCGGCCTGACGCTGGATCAGATCGACCTGATCGAGTGCAACGAAGCGTTTGCGGCGCAGAACCTTTCCGTCATCAAGGAAATGGAAGAACAGTCCGGTGTCAAGATCAATCAGGACAACTGGAACCCGAATGGCGGCGCGATCTCCTTCGGTCATCCGAACGGAGCTTCCGGCGCGCGTATCGCGATCTTCGCGATGAAGGAAATGGCACGGCGCGGCAGCCGTTACGGCATCTTCTCGTCCTGCTGCGGCGGCGGCCAGGGCGTCACGACGCTGATCGAGAACCTGAGAAGATAATCTTTTTCAGAGGATCCATGAACCGCACCGGCTCGTCCGGTGCGGTTTTTTTACGGGAATGCGTTATCCCGGGCGGATCGGAAAAGAGAGATCCGCAAACGTAAAAAACGCCCGGCAGCGGATGCTGTGCCGGGCGTTGTACGTATCGAAAAGGTCACTTCGGAAAATGCAGGAGTTCCCGCGCCTCCGCGGGCGTCGCGATCGCGAAATCGGCGGTCTCGATGATGTCGCGGGCACGCTCGACCTGCTGGAGATTCGTAGCCGGGACGCCCTTTGACATATAGACGTTGTCTTCGAGACCGACCCGCACACCGTCCGCGCCGATCGCGAGCGCGGCCATCAGCATCGGGACGGAACCCGCGCCGCAGCCGGTCACGCTGAAGGTGGACCCTTCGGGCAGCTTCGACTTCAGCCTCGCGAGGTTTTTCACGGTTGCTTCGACGCCGCCGTAGGTGCCGAGCACGAGCTGAAAATGCAGCGGTTTCTGTAAAAAGCCCTCTTCCCCGTAACGGGCGGCGGTCCGGATCATATGGCTGTCGAAGATCTCGATCTCCGGCTTGATCTTCAGATCCATCGTGAGCTTTCCGAGCATTTTCAAAAACTGCGGGGAGTTGATGAACACGCCGTCCCCGGCCCAGTTGATCGTGCCGGCGTCGTAAGAGCACATTTCCGGGCGGAGCGCCTTCAGATGCGCGACGCGTTCCTCGTCGGTGCCTTTGCCGCCGGAGGTCGTCAGGTTGATGATCGCGTCCAGACCTTCCGCGTCGAGCGCCGCGCGCGTCTTTTCATAGATCTCGCGGAAAATGTCGACGTTCATCGTGCCGACGCCGTCCGGGGTCCTCGCGTGCAGGTGGCAGATCGCCGCGCCTGCCTTGACGCAGCGGACCGCATCCGCCGCGATCTCATCCGGCAGGATCGGGAGCGCAGGCGCCTTGGATTTCGGGGTGATCGCGCCGGTCAGCGCGACCGAGAGGACGATCTTTTTCATAACGCCTCCTCATCGCCTTCCTCATACGGGAAGTACTGAAGATTCTCCGGAGAAAGCGGCAGTTCGCCGTTTTCGATGCCATGAACGATGCGGATGACGGCGTCGCAGCAGGGCGTTGCGATCCCGTGCTTTTTCGCAGTTTCCGAGACGTAGCCGTTGATCATGTCGACTTCGGTCTTCCGGCCGGCTTCAAGGTCCTGCAGCATGCTGGCCTTTCCTTCCGGCGAAGGCGTATAGACCTTGGTAAAATACTTCGCCGCGGCGATCGGGTCCAGAAGCGTTTCAAAATAGCGCTGGCCGAGATCATAGCCGCCGGCCTTTGCGGCCAACGCGACTTCTCGGCCGATCCGGCCCATGACGCGCATCGCGCGCGGCCGTTCCAGACAGCCGCCGAACGGCGAACCGAGCGCGGCGCTCATGCCGCTCCCGCAGCAGTTGATGACGAGCTTCCGCCACCGGGCATCCATCAGATTTGGAACGATTTCCGCAAGACCCATGTAGCCCAGCACGTCCGCCACCTTCCGGATCCTTTTCGTCGTCCTTCCGGAGATCTCGCCGATGTCGAACAGCGGGCGGTTCCGTTCCGCCTTGATGCGGATGTTGGTCGTGAGCTTCGAAACACCGGGCTCGATATAGGTCGCGCCCCACTGGACCGCGCCGCCGACCGTCCGCACCCTGCCGACGTATTCCGCGACGAAGGGCTCCGGCACGCCGTTCTGCAGGGTGCAGACAATGCTGGATTTAAAGAGGTGCGGCAGGAGCTTCGTCAACGCGTCGTGGTTGGAGGTCGTTTTTGTCAGTAAGAAAACGAGGTGGTATTTTCCTGTCATTTCTTCCGGCAGCAATGCGCGGACGGGGACGGTAAAGTTTTCCTTTCCGGTGACCGTCGCGCCATGCTCCTGAAGCGCGCGGATGTGTTCTTCGTTTTCGTCGATCAGATCGACCGGGCAGCCGTTTTTCGTGAGGTAAGCGCCGAGCACGGTGCCCATGGCACCGCATCCCAAAATGGCTATTCTCATGGTGTCACGCCTCCTGATGCCGTATTGTTGGGGGGAAGGCTCAGTATCTCGCGCGCCCTTGCCGCGGTCGCGATCTTCCGGCCGGCGAGCGTCCCGAGATGCACGGCCTGCCGGACCAGTTCCTCATTCGTGGCCGGAACGCCGTAGCGCAGGAAGAGATTGTCCTCGAGCCCGACGCGGATGCCGTCCGCCTCCATCGCGAGGGCGGCAAGCATCATCGGCAGGGCATGGCGGCCGATGCCGGTAACGCTGAACGTACTGCCCTCGGGCAGCATCGAACGCAGAAATTCCATATTTTCCACGGTCGCTTCCATGCCGCTGTAGGTGCCGAGCACGAACTGAAAATGCAGCGGCCGCGCGAGAAAACCGCGGTCGGCAAAGCGCACCGCGTTGCGGATCATGCTGGAGTCGAAAACTTCGATCTCCGGCTTGACACCGTTTTCCATCGCGGCCTTGCCGAGCTTCATCAGGAATTCGGGGGTATTATAGAAAATGCCGTCGTTGTACCAGTT
>CAMZDH010000076.1 GCA_947305345.1 uncultured Lachnospiraceae bacterium
TGAAAAGATGGCCGCGGCCTTTCAGAAGGCCGGCATCCGGACCGTCCGGGACCTGTTGTATCATTTTCCCCGAAGCTATGAGACGTTTGAACGCCCGATGACGCTGTCGGAGGCTCGCTACCGTGATTACGCGAGCATTTCCGGCGTTCTTACGTCGCAGCCCGTGACGCGGTACGCGAAGCGCATCAAGATCACGGAGGCCCTCGCAAAGGACGCTGCCGGCGCGGCGTTCAAGGCCGTCTGGTTCAACATGCCGTACCTTTCGAAGTCGCTTTCCGCGGGCACGGCCTACGTTTTCCGCGGCAAGTTCGCGGGAGAAGGGCAGAGCCGGCGGATGATCCAGCCGCGCCTCATCAGGCGGGAAGAATACGAAGCGCTGGAAAAGACGCTCCGTCCGGTCTACACGCTCCCGAAGGGCATCACGGAGCATACGGTGCAGAAGGCCCTGACGCAGGTCTTCTTATCCGGCGCGTTTCCCGCGGAAACGCTTTCGGAAGCGCTCTTAAGGGATTACGACCTCTGCCCATTGTCCGAAGCGCTCCGTCTCATCCATTTTCCCGAAGACAGGGGACAGTTCCTGAAAGCTCGGAAACGGCTGGTTTTCGAGGAGTTCTACCGGTTCCTTCTGAATATACGGGCGATGAAGGCGGACCTTCAGAAAACCCCCAATTCCTTCGTCATATCGCGTAAAAAAGAGACCGACGACCTTTTGTCGAAGCTTCCGTACCGGCTGACGGGCGCGCAAGTGAAGACTCTGAACGAGATCCGGGACAACCTGTCGGGCGATACGGTCACGAACCGGCTGATCCAGGGCGACGTCGGCAGCGGCAAGACGATCCTCTGCTTCCTCGCGATGTACGAAGCGGCGCTGAACGGCTACGAGAGCGTTCTGATGGCGCCGACCGAGGTGCTCGCGAAGCAGCATTACAAGACGTTCCGCAAACTGTCGGAAACCTACGGTCTCGGGCTTCGCGTCAGCCTCCTTACGGGCAGCATGACGGCTGCCGAAAAGCGCGCGGTCTATGAAAAGATCAGCACGCATACGACGGACATTCTCGTCGGGACGCACGCGGTCATCCAGGAAAGATCCGTCTACGAGGACCTTGCGCTCGTCATCACCGACGAGCAGCACCGGTTCGGCGTCCGCCAGCGGGAACTGTTGAAAGGCAAGGGGCAGGACCCGCACATGATCGTCCTCTCCGCGACGCCGATCCCGCGGACGCTCGGCATGATCCTCTACGGCGACATGGACATCTCCGTGATCGACGAGCTGCCGAAGGACCGCCTGCCGATCAAGACCGCGCTCGTCGACATCGAATACCGCGCGAAGGCGTATAAATTCATGGCGAAGCAGATCGGGGAAGGGCGGCAGTGCTACGTGATCTGTCCGCTCGTCGAGGAAAGCGAAGGCGCGAACGGCGAAAACGTCAAGGATTACGCGAAAAAACTCGAAACGGCACTCCCGAAGGACGTTCGGATCGCGGTTCTTCACGGCCGGATGAAGAGCGAGGAAAAGGAAGCCGTCATGGAGGATTTTGCCGCGAACAGGACGCAGGTCCTCGTCTCGACGACGGTCATCGAGGTCGGCATCGACGTCTCGAACGCGACGGTCATGCTCATTGAAAACGCGGAGCGCTTCGGCCTTGCGCAGCTCCATCAGCTCCGGGGCCGGGTCGGGCGCGGAGAGCACCAGTCGTACTGCATCCTCGTCGACACGACCTGCTCGGAAGAGAGCAAAGAGCGCCTCGGAATCTTGAAATCCTCGAGCGATGGGTTTAAAATCGCTTCAGAGGATCTCCGCCTCCGCGGCCCGGGGGATTTCTTCGGGGTCCGGCAGTCCGGGGACGTGAGTTTCCAGCTCGCGGACATCTACCAGGACGCGAAGATCCTGTCTCAGGCGGAAGAAGCCGTCAAAAAAACGGAAGCGGTGACGTTCACCGCGGAAACGCCGGTCCTATGAGAAAAGATTGCATGGACGGACTACAGGAGCGGTCATGAAAATGTCAGATCAGGAGACAAAAAAGAATCCGAAAAAGAGTGCGGTGCCCGTTTTCATCGTGATCATCTGGGCGGTGATCCTGGTGGAAGCGGCGGTCGTCGCGTTTTTGTTCATCGTGCTGCCGAAGCGCGAAAAGCCGAAGGAGACGACGGCGGCGGAAACGACGGTCCCGACGGAGTCCGAAGAGACGACGGAGTCCGAAGAGACGACGGAGGACACGGCCGCGACCGAGCCGGAGTCGACGGACGAACCGATCGCCGCGCGGCGGACGACGGTGCCCGAACCGACGGAAAAGGAAGAGGATCAGACGATCGCGCCGGCCGTGATCAATACGAACGTCAAACGGATCTGGGTCGGCGATTCCAGGACCGTGTATCTTTGGCGGACGCTCAGCGAGGCGCACCGGCTGGACCCGGATCAGGACGGCTTCATCGCGCTCGGCGCGCAGGCCTTCGACTGGTTCAAGGCAACGGCGGTGCCGGAGCTCCGGCGCTACCTCGATACCGGCAATCATTATGAGGTCATGATCATGATGGGCGTCAACGACTGCGCGAACAACGCGGCCGGCTGGCGGGATTTTTTCGCGAAGGACTACGTCCGCCTGATCAACCAGCTCGTCGACGCGTACCCGCAGTCGCGCTTTTTCTTCCTGTCGGTCGGCGGGGTCTACGCGTTCGGCGGCGCGCACGGGCGCATTTTCTACGATAAACAGGTCAATCCGTACGTGAACCGTTTCAACCGCGAGATGAAGGCGGAATGCAGAGCGACTTATTTCGCGGTCGGCGAACGCATTTACGAACTCGATCTTCCCTACGCGGACGGCACGCATTACGCGGCCTATACGAGCCTCTGGCTCTATGATTTCGTCCTGAACCGCATCGCGAACAACCCCGGTCCGGATCTGCAGATCGACATCCCGGAGAACTGGCACGGCGTCACCGAGACGACCGAAGAGGGCATCGGCATGGAGTCGGATTATACGGACGAGGAGTATACGATGGCGCCTGCGACGACCGCGCCGGAGGAAACGGACGGTCCGGAAGAAACGGACGGTCCGGAGGAAACGGTCGAGCCGGAGGAGTTCACCGCGCCTCTCCCCGATGATGAAGAAACCGTTGAAGCGCCGGGAGGCGGTCCCGACGATCAATAAAGACCATAACGTATCAAAGATCCAAAAGGAGGTCAAACATGGAGTATTTATGGATTATCCCCGTTGCCATCCTGGTGCTGATCCTGATCTTCGCCAACCTGAAGATCGTTCCGCAGACCTGGGAATACGTCGTCGAGCGGCTTGGCAAATACCGGACGACCTGGGGCGCGGGCCTGCATCTCAAGGCGCCGTTCATCGACAAGATCACGAAGAAGATGACGGTCAAGGAGCAGGTGCTCGACACGCCGCCGCAGCCCGTGATCACGAAGGACAACGTCACGATGCAGATCGACACCGTTGTCTACTACCACATTTTTGACGCGAAACTGTTTGCCTACGGTGCGGTGGATCCGATCCTGGCTCTTGCAAACCTGACCGCCACGACGCTTCGTAACATCATCGGCGAACTCTCGCTGGACGAGACGCTGACGAGCCGCGACACCATTAACTCCAAGCTGACGATCACCCTGGACGAGGCGACCGACCGCTGGGGCATCAAGGTCACCCGCGTGGAGCTCAAGAACATCATGCCGCCGGCCGAGATCCGGGCATCGATGGAGAAGGAAATGAAAGCGGAGCGCGACCGCCGTCAGACGGTCCTTGAGGCGGAAGGTCACAGGCAGGCCGTCATCACAAGGGCGCAGGGCGACAAGCAGGCCATGGTCCTCGAAGCGGAAGGCGAGCGCGACGCGAGGATCGCCCGCGCGGAAGGCGAGGCGAAGGCGCTGCTGCTTGCCAGGGAAGCGGAAGCAAACGGCCTGAAGGCACTGAAGGAAGCGGGCGCCGATGAAGCGGTTCTGGAGCTCAAGCGCTACGAAGCGCTCATCAAGATCTCCGAAGGCCGCGCCTCGAAGATCATCCTGCCGACCGACGCCGTCAACATCGTGAAGCGGAACGTGGTCTTCTCCGAGACGACCGGGCTCGGCGACGTGACGGAAGCCGCGCCGGAGGAAGCAAAGCCGAAGAAAGCGGATCCCTGCTGCGATTAAAGCGGGAAAAACGGATGACGGCTCCTGCCGATCATCAACGTCAGACGGAAAAGTGAAAAACGTTGTAACGTTTTCCGTCTGAATACGAGATGAGGGGTAAGGGACGGCATCGGAATGCGTCTCCTTGAAAGGAGAGAATCATATGAAACACGGATTCTACAGCGTTGCGGCGCTTCTGCTCGCCGGGCTCCTGTGCTTTGCCACGGGCTGCAAGCCGCTGTCCGCGGGCGCTTCGGATCTCATGCAGGGCATCGAGAAACAGGCGGTGAACCCGGGAGAGGTGTCGGAAAAAGGCATCGTCTCCGCGGCGGATTTTGCCGCGGCGCTCTTAAAGGGAAGCCATCAGAACGGCAGCAACAGTCTGGTCTCGCCGCTTTCCGTGCTGCTTGCGCTCGCGATGCCCGCGAACGGTGCGGCGGGCGATACGCTCACGGGCATGGAAGTCG
>CAMZDH010000077.1 GCA_947305345.1 uncultured Lachnospiraceae bacterium
TCGCTTTGAAAACCGGATCGAGCGGCCCGAAATGCCGCGCCGGCAGCGTATAAAACCCGGGCTCTTCCGCCCTGTTTTTGTCCGGACTCACCACATGGAGTTCGTGCCCCCGTTCCTTGAGATAGCGGATCAGATTCATGGCCGCAATGGTCGTTCCATTGTTTTCTTTTCCCAAAACGTCACAGACAACGGTGATTTTCACGAGTGCGTTTCTTGCCTTTCAATGTAGTCGATGTAGCTGTAATTGTCCTTTGATGCGGTTTCGCGCATGAACGCATAGACCGTGTCCCGAAGCGCGTCCTTGCCGCGGTGATCCGACGGATCGAAGGGATCGCTGAGCGTGATTGTGACCTTCGGCGGCAGGGACTTGAACACCTTCCGCTGCCGATACGTCGTAACGCCCGCGATCACCGGTTTGTTCCAAAGAAACGGATAATGAAAAGAGGCTGGAGGAAACGGCCGGATCCCGGTGTAATACGGCCAGATGTGGGCTTCCGGATAGATGAAAATGCCGCACCGCGCCGAGCGCTTTTTGAGCGTGTTCATGAAATGCTTCGCGGCAGCGAAGTCCTTCGGCAGCGGTACCGCGCCGAGCATCGCGACGATCATCCCGAGCCCGGGAAGCGAAACGGCCTCCGGCCCCGTGATGACGTCCGCGCGCCTTGGAAACGCGAGGACGGACGGCACGGTCGCGTCCGAGAATCCATTCGTATGATTGCCGTAGTAGACGAAGCCGCCCTTGAGTTTCCGCGCGGCCCCGCGGTTCCGGATCTTCAGCCCGTAAAGGAGCTTCAGCGAGAGCAGGACGATCGGAAATGCCGCGAAATAGTATAAAAGAAAAGAGCAGATCCGCCAGAAAAGGCTGTGCTCATACCTGTAGTTTCCATCGATCGCCCTTGCATGGATCTTGCCGTTGGACTTCGCAAAATCGTCGTGCAGCGGGTCGCTGTAATAGACCGTTTTCTTTGCCATACTGCTCCATCCGAAAAAAAGTACCACTTTTTTCGACAAAAAGCATACCACATTGTCCGGGAAAAAGAAATAGGCAATATGCACAAGAATGCGGACAGAAACCAAAAAAACCGCTTAGTCAAGTTCCAGATGGCTTCTTAAGTCGTCCACTTTTTTGAAATAGAGATCCGCGTTTTTCCGCATGAACTGTTCGATGACGGGAATATCGTTTGCCCAGCCCGCGGCCGCGAAAACGGCGCCCGCGGCCTTTGCCATGTCGTGTCCGGGCTTCAGATCGTCAACGACAAGCAGCTCTTCCGGCGAAAAGCCGTATTTTTCCATCGCCTGCGTCAGCGCATAGGGGTCGGGCTTGCGCAAGTGCTTCGGCAGTTCCCAGCCGTAAATGCCGTCCGGCTTCGGCAGACCGTTCGCTTCATAGTCACGCTCAATGTAAAAGTTAAAGGAATGCGACGCCACTATGATCACGCCGCCTTGTTCCTTGAAGTGCCAGAGGAGCTCCTTCATGCCGGGATAGGCCTTCGGGATATGGTTTTTCACGTAGTTTTTCCAGAATTCCTCTTCCTCTCCGAATTCCTTCTCGGAAAGGCCGAGCACATCGCGGAACAGCCCGACGATACCGGGGGCGAAATTCCCAGCAAAGTATTCCTCGAGCGTCATGTCGAGCGGCTTATGATAATGCGCCATATACGCCTGCAGCGCAGGATAATGGATCGTCGCCGTGCTGTTGACGACCGTATCGTCGTGATCGAGGATCAGACAGGGATATTTCAGCATGCGTTCACTCTTTTCCCAGCTCGTAATAGAAGATCCGTTTCACGTCCTTCGAGGACAGGTACGGATAAATGCCGTCCATCCGGAGGTCCGGACATTCGCCCGCGACGTAGCGGTCGACGAGCTTCGAAAGCACCTCTTCGCCGACATAGGGCACGCAGTCGAGGTAAAGCTTGTCGCCGGCTTCCAGCGACTTCTCAAACAATGCGCCCGCGTCCGCCGGACTCATGAACGGCAGGAGCGACGCGATGTCGATGTCCTTCAGCTCCTCGTCGCCGTTCAGGATCTTTTCGGCGATGTCGTGGATCTCTTCTTCCTGCATGTAGGGGAACATCTTCGCGAGCTTGTCGACCTTCTTTTTCCGGGCGGCCTTTTCCTGCGCCGCCGCGACGCTCTCATTGAAGCTCTTTGCCGCCGCATCGAGCGCGGTGTTGATCTTCGTCGCGATCTTGTCGCCGAATTCCGTCAGGGACTCTTCGAGCGCCTTGGTATCCACTTCGAAGCCGTTTGCCGTCTTATGAATGAAGAAGCCGTTCGATTTTGCCTTTTCCGCGGCCTCGTTGAGCTTCAGCTCCTCTTCCGCTGCCGCAATGGTCTCGTCGAGCTTCTTTTCGACCGCTTCCGACAACTCAGAAACCGCTTTTGCGATTTCGTCAGTCTTCTCTTCCATCTGTTTTTCCAAATCTTTCAGTTCGTCTGTCATCTTTTTTTCCTCCGCTTACGCATTGAAATACTTTCGTTCCCCTTCCGTCAGGACGGCCTTGAAGTCCTCCGCTGAAGGTACCGGGATCCGGCCCTCCTTGACGGCCATCAGGACCCGCATCCGTTCGCCCGGCGAGAACTGGTAAAAAACGTTCGTCAGGTTCACCGTGATCCGTCCTTCGAGAATGCATTGCACGACATAATCCCGGTCATGCCCCGCGAAAATGTTCTCCGGATCGATCTCCGGCGTTTCGTCAAGGCAGAGCAGTTCTTCAAAGGAGACGCCGAACCGTTTCGACAGCGCGATCAGCGTGTCGATCGATGGCGCGGACAGCCCGTTTTCCCAACGGGATAAAGCCTGGCGTGTCACGTGCAATTCATCTGAAAGCACGTCCTGCGAGAGGCCCTTCTCAAGCCGGAGCACCTGGATCTTCTTTCCGACCTGCACAAAATCGATCATCGGATCTCCTTTCTGAAACGATTATAACACGGTGCCGAAGAATGTCACGCAACCGTTGATTGCGCCGCTGCCGCATTTGGTTTCGGTCCTTAAAAAAATCTTTAAAAACTTTTTTGAAAATTAAAAAACCGTTTAAGCACCCTCTGATAAGATGGCACCATCAGAAGGGCACGGCTCTTCAAGGTGATTCTACAACAAAAACGCAAGGAGGTACACTATGAAACACACATTTTTTAAGAACGCCGGAAAAGGCATTCTGCCTGTGCTGACCGCCGTGTTGCTTCTTCTGGTACCCGTTTTTGCAATAAACGCATCAGCGGATACCTACGACGAAGCAGGTGCGACCGAATTTGAATTCTCGGAAACGGCCGTCAAGGTCACGGAGGGTAACTACACCGGATATAAGATCGAGGGAACGGCGCTGACCATTAACGGCGCGGGCACATACATCCTCTCCGGAACCTGCACGGACGGCAGCGTCACCGTCAAAAAGGGCACGACCGGCGTCACGCTCATCCTTTCCGGACTGACGCTTTCAAGTGAAGACACGGCTGTCATTTCCTGCAACAAGTCGACGGAAGTCACGATCGTCGCGGCGGAGGGCACCGTCAACACCCTGACCGACTCGGAGTACAACAACGACGAGACGCACGAAGAGAATGAAAATGCGGAAAACGCGGTCATCAAATGCAAGGACGGCTCGAACGTCACGATCGCCGGCACCGGCACGCTGAACGTCGTTTCCAACGGGAAGAACGGCATCAAGTCCGGCTCCACGACCGAGGCGGAAGGCGACGCTTCCCTGACGATCAAGGACCTGACGCTGAACATCACGTCGAACGTGAACGACGCGATCAATGCGGAACAGGAGCTGAACGTCCTCTCCGGCCATCTCACGATCGAATCCGTGGACGACGCGGTCAAGTCCGACCTCGTGCTGAACGTCGGTGAAAAAGGAACGGACGGTCCGATGATCGACATCCCGAAGTGCGCGGAGGGCCTGGAAGGCGCGACCGTCAACGTCTACTCCGGCACGATCACGATGTGCGCAACGGACGACGGCATCAACGCCGCCAATTCGGACCTCACGGACTATGACTTCGCGATCAACATCTACGGCGGCAACATCACGATCAAGATGGCCTCCGGCGACACGGACGCGATCGACTCGAACGGCGACCTCAACATTTACGGCGGCACGATCAACATCACGGCATCGATCCCGTTCGATTATGACGGCAAGGGAACGCTTGACGAAAGCGCGGTCGTTACCGTCAACGGACAGCGTATGACGACACTCACGCAATCGATGACGGGCGGCATGCCGGGTCAGATGCCCGGCGGCATGAACAGCCAAATGCCCGGCGGTATGCAGGGTCAAATGCCCGGCGGAATGCAGGGCCAGATGCCCGGCGGTATGGACGGCCAGATGCCCGGCGGTATGAACGGCCAGTGGCCCGGGAATTTCAACGGCGAGCGTCCGGAACTCCCGGATGGCGAAAATATCAACGGTCAGAGGCCGGAGCTCCCGAACGGTGAGTCTTTCAACGGCGAATGGCCGGAGTTTCCGAACGGCGAGAATTTCAACGGTGAGCGGCCGGAGCTCCCGGACGGCGAGTCTTTCAACGGCGAGCGCCCGACGCCTCCGAATTTCAGCGGCGAGCAG
>CAMZDH010000078.1 GCA_947305345.1 uncultured Lachnospiraceae bacterium
GGGCGAGTTCGATTTCTATTCGGGCGGCGGGGTGCGGCGCGTCTTTGCCCCGTCCGCGCTGATCCTGCGCCCGCTCGTCTATCATTCGTTCTATTCCGAAAGCGAGGACGCCGACCGCGCGTGCCTCTTGTTCGATCTGAAAAAGTCAGGGGACGGCGAGGCATTCGACGAGTATTCAAAATTGCTTTCATCGCTCCCGGAGCACACCGTGATCCCCGAATTTTCTTCCTGCTTTTCAAAATTCAGAAGCCCGGAAGAACATCTTCGCCCGTTTGAACGGAACGAACTGCTGAAAAACGAGCTTTCCGGCGCGCTCGTCGGACTCTTTTCACGCCTTCGGGAAATGCGCGAGCCGTCCGAGGGGAATTTTTCCGCGACCGGCAGGCACGGGATCCTTGCGGACATCTTTAAATACATTGAGGACAATTTTTCAAAGGATCCGACGCCGCGCGACCTCGCGTCGAGCCTTTACATCTCTAAGAGACAGCTCGAACGCCTGCTCAAGGACGAAATGGGGACGACGTTTACGGGACTGCTCAACAAATGCAGGATCGAAAACGTCTGCAAGCAGCTCGACAAACCGACCGACCGGCGCCGGCTGGCGCAGATCGCCGAGGAGAGCGGCTTCCCCGACTATTCGACCTTCTGGCGCAATTTCAAAAAATATACGGGCAAAAGCCCGACGGAATACACGTCCTTTCCCGACGATCCCGTAGAGACAAAAAAACAGCCGGAGTGAACGAACGTCGCTCCGGCTGTCTTCTTGTTCAAAACGATCTTCAATCCGCTCTGCCGTGGTCCCAGTAGGCTTTTTCCTTCGTAACGCGCTCGCCGGCGCGGCTCGCCCAGCGCTCCGGATAAAAATCCGTATAGCCGATGCGCTTTTTGAGACGCCGGTCTTTCATTGCGGGCGCATTCTTTTCCGCTCGTTCACGGGTGTCAAAAGCGCCACACTTTCGATCTCTTCCGTGAACGGGAACATGTCGACCGGCTGGAGTTTTTCGGCCCGGTAATGCATTCTCTTTAAAATCTTCATATCGCGGAGCAGGGTCTCGGGATTGCAGGAAACATAGACGATGCGCTTCGGGCGCGCCTTGGCGGCGGCGCGGAGGAATGCTTCGGTGCTGCCGCTTCTCGGCGGATCCAGGACCAGAACATCGACGCCTGCCCCTTCCGCTGCGCGTTTCGTTAAGAATCGGCCGGCATCATCCGCGATGAAAGTCGCGTTTTCAATGCCGTTTGCCTTCGCGTTCCAGACCGCGTCCCGGACCGCGTCCTGATTCAGTTCGACGCCGATCACCTCTTTCGCCCGTCCGGCAAGCGTAAGCCCGATCGTTCCGACGCCCGAATACGCGTCGACGACCGTCTCCCGCCCGGTGAGCCCGGCGAACTCCGCGACGGTCCGGTACAGGACCTCCGCCATCTTCGAATTCACCTGGTAAAATGCATTCGGCGAGATCCGGAACCTTTTCCCACACAGAACGTCGGTGATATAGCCCGGCCCGAAAAGCGTCTTATTGACGTTTCCGAGCACCATCGTCGTCGCCCTTTTGTTGAGGTTCTGAACGATGCTCGTGATCTCGGGGTGCGCAGCGACGAGCGCCTTCACAAAATCCTTTTTCCCGGGAAACATCTCTTCCGCGGTCACCAGAACGACCAGCACTTCGTTACTCTCAAAGCCGCGCCGCACCAGCACATGGCGAAGGAATCCGGTCTCTCGGTCTTCATCGTAGACCCTGAGCTTAAAGGAATTCGCGAGCTTCGTCACCGTCCGGATGATCTCCTGCGACAATGCGTCCTCGACGAGACATTCCGCGGCCGGGATCACCTGGTGCGTCCGCTCCGCGTAAATGCCCGACACGGTCTCGCCGTGCATTCTCGCGAACACGTGATGGACCTTGTTCCGGTAATGCAGCGGCTCTTCCATGCCAAGGATCGGCAGCACCTGCGTGCAGCCCTCAAAAAGGGCGTTTACCGCGTCCTGCTTCGTTGCCAGCTGATTGATATACGGAACGGCCGAAAAGCGGCATCCGCCGCATTTTTCGGCCGTACGACAGGCAGTTTTCGTGACACTCATGGATTGCATTAAAAAACCGTTACTTTTTCAGCGCTGCAAGCGGCGTCGGGATGACGTCCTTCGGGATCAGCGGCGTATATCCGTCGCCGACGACCTCATGGTATTCCGCCCAGGCCTCTTCGATCCGCTCCGGGTGCTCCAGCATTCTGACTGCCGTCGCCGCCATCAGTTTCGCGGCATAACGCGTCATCCGCTTGCCCCAGGTCCGCTTGCCCTGCGTCGTCACCTGCCAGGAATGGCTCGGCGTCCCAACGGTCCAGGTCGCCGCGCTGAGCCAGATCGTCGGGCAGACTCGGCTCACGTCGCCAACGTCCGAGGATCCGTGGCCCTGCGTAAAGACGCCTGTCAGCGGCTTCATCTCCTCGGCATAGGGCTTGTCCGGATTCATCCCCGGCGCGCTGTCTTTACTGTTCAATGCGAGTTGACGTCCGAACGCAAGGTCCTCCTCGGTCGGATGCGGTACCTCGATCTCCTGCGAGCATTCGTACATTGTCCGGTTCAGGACCGAATTCGACACGTAATTCGAAGCGGCCTTGATGAACTGCGCGGTCACTTTTGTGCCGGTCATCAGCGCCGCGCCCTTCGCGATGTTGTCCACGCGCTCCATGAAGTCCGCGAGGTATTCATTCTTCGGCGTACGGCATAGATACAGCACTTCAGCGTGCGGCTGCACGACGTTTGGCGAATACCCGCCGGCATCGGTGATCGCGTAATGAATGCGGTAATCGTCCGGGATGTGCTCCCTGAGGAACTGCACGCCGACGTTCATCAATTCCAATGCGTCAAGCGCGCTTCGCCCGGTCTCAGGCGAACCGCCCGCATGAGAAGCGACGCCGTCGAATTTATAGAGGACCTGCCGGTTCGCGAGCATGCTGCCCTCCAGGATCTTCGTTTGGACCGCGGGGTGCCAGGTGATCGCGAACGAAAGCTCGTCAAAGACGCCGTCTCGCGCCATGAAGCCCTTTCCGGAGCCGCCCTCTTCCGCAGGACACCCGTAGAAGACGACGGTCCCTTCCGCCTTGGACTCTTCCAGATAACGCTTCACCGCGATCGCGGCGCCTAAAGCGCCCGTTCCGAGGAAGTTGTGGCCGCAGCCGTGACCGCATTCCACGTTTGGAAGCGGGGCCTTTTCAAGCGCTTCGCCTTCCTGGGAAAGCCCCGTCAGCGCGTCGAATTCTCCCAAGAACCCCATGACCGGCTTGCCGTGCCCGAACGAACCCGAAAATGCGGTCTTGATCCCGGCAAGGTTTTCCCGGACTTTAAAGCCCTCCTTTTTGAGAAGGTCTATATAATATGCCGTGGATTTCGTTTCCGTGAACGCCGTTTCCGGATGTTCCCAGATATAGTCCGACAGAGCGTCTAAAAGACCCGCCTTTTCATCGATCGCCGAAAGATAGGAAAGCTTGTTTTCGCTCATAAAAGGTCTCCTTTTCCCGTTGCCGCAGGTTTTTGTCATACAAGGTCAGCATAGGCGAAACCGGCGAAAAAATCAACCGGTTTGCCCTAAAAAAACGATGATTTGATCCATGAAACAAAATGAAGCGTTATTTCGCGGCGTGCCGGACGTATCCGTTTCGCGCGTCGGTCAGCATCTGTTCCATCATGGCCATACAGCGGTCCTGGTCAAAACGTTCCGCGGCGTAGCGGACGTATTCCTCTCCGCGCGCTTTCCGCGCTTCTGGATGCTCAAGCCACCAGTCGATCTTTTTCGCAAGATCCTCCGGGTCATTGTAGCGGAACAGGTTCTTTTCGTCGAGCGCGTAGGCCTTGGTCGCGCAGCGCGGCGAATCCGAAATGACCGGCACGAGGCCGCAGGAGACCGCTTCGAGGCAGGAGATCCCCTCCGCTTCGATCTCGGCGGGATGCACGTAAAGGTCCGCCGAGTTGACCAGTTTGATCATGTCTTCCCGCGAAAAGAAACGAAAGATCGGCGGGATCGGGAGTTTTTCCGCACGCTTCTGCAAAAGGTTGAGATACGGGCCGGATCCCGCGAGGACCAGCTGGATCTCGTCCCGGTACTTCGAGCGGTCGATCGCATCGATCAGGACCCACTGCGACTTTTCCCGGGAATAACGTCCTGTAAAGAGAACGGTATACCGTCCCTTAAGCACCTTTGGCTTGGAGACCTCCATCGGGCGGAAGCACTTGTTGACGCCGTTTGAAATCACGTAACCGTTCGTCGGTCCGCTGATGCTTTCAAACAGGCTTCTTAGATACTGCGTCGGATAATGCACGGCGAAGCAGCGGCGGTAGACCGGCGTAATGTATTTATAGACGAGGAAATTCAGGAGCCGCGCATTGGTAAGCCCCAAATGCGCCGTCAGGTTTTCCGACATCATATGAAAACTGATCGTCGCCGGGATGCCGAGCTCATTCGCGATCTTCGCGGCGGCTTTTCCTGCAACGAACGGCAGGAGAATGTGAACGACGTCCGCGCCCTCGATCGCTTCCCGGAGCAACTCTTCGTCCGCTTTTGAAAGCTGC
>CAMZDH010000079.1 GCA_947305345.1 uncultured Lachnospiraceae bacterium
CCGCCTCCGGAGGACGTGGAAACAGCGGAGAAAAGAGCGCCGGAGAGCAAGTTTTCCGGACTAAACAGCGCCAAATGTAGTTCATGCACATGTAACACCAGGTTCGAACGCCTTTGGGAATAAAAGGCAAGTGATAAGAATGCCTCAAATACGGCCTGGCAAAAAACAGGGCTGCCGTGCGGCAGCCCCTGCTTTTATGATTTCTTCGTACTTCGGACCTCGCTAAGAAACGCCTGCACCGCGGCAAAAAGCGCGGATTCGTCTTCATAAAAACAGATCCGGAAATAAGGATCTCCGGTCAGCATCGCCGAGAGCCTGGCGTTCTTCCGGCAAAAGATCGCGACCGGCTTTTTCAAGGCTTCCGCGTAAGCCATTTCATACCCGACGCCAAGCGACGGCTGGGAGCACTCCGCGACGACCGCGTCGCATTCCCGAAGCCAGGCAGTATCCTGGTCGTAGATCCGCTGCTCGTCCGCAAGCGTCCGGCATTCCGTCGAATAATGCGCGTTTCCGATGTGCTCCGTCAGGACGATGTCCGTTTCCTTGATCTTTTCGATCAGGCGGTGATAAAGATCGACGTCGTTCCGCCCGCCGAGAATGGAGCCGGCAAAATAAATCCTGAGTTTCATGAAATCCTCCGCAGTCTCTGCAAATCTCGTGCTTCCACGCTCTTTTTTTACCAAGAACGCGGCGGAAAGTCAAGGCGCGCGCCCCTTGCGGAAAACGCGTTTTTCCTTTATAATATTGTTTTAGTAATCGATCGTCCAAGGGCTTCGTAAAGGGGTGGAACACGGATGAAAAAAACGGTTTCAAAGGTTTTGATTCTGGCAGGGATGGTGTTCATCATGGGATTCTTGTTTTTTGGCTGTAAAAGCGTGCCGATCACGACGCTGCGGTCGCTGAACTTCAGCTATACGACGGGCACTGCCCTCTACCAGCGCGCGAATTATGAAGTAACGCTCGAGGACGGGGTCTATACGGTGGGGCGTCTCCTTCCCGGCGAAGCGGACGAAGACGTCAGAACGGCCGTGCTGCCGGAGGAACGCGTACGCGCGCTGGAGCAGCTTTTCCGCGACAATAAGGTCGGCCGGTGGGACGATTTTCACGGGTCCAACAAGCACGTGCTGGACGGGAATTCCTTCTCGATCTCGATCCACATGACGGACGACGGGATCATTAGCGCGCACGGTTACGTCTCTTATCCGCCGCATTACCGCGAAGTGCGGGACGGCATCGAACGCATTCTCAATACCGCATTTCCGGAAGAAAACGCGGACTGACGATTTCATCGCAAATGCGATGTTCATAAAGCAACTCTACTGATCACTCAGGAGGCAACCATGGATTATGTTCTGGAAAGCTCCGGCCTGACGAAACGCTACGGCGGACGGGCGGTCGTAAAAGACCTCTCCATGCACATCCGCCGCGGCGACATCTACGGCTTCATCGGGCGGAACGGCGCCGGCAAGACGACCTTCATGCGGCTGATCCTGGGACTTGCGGTCCCGGACGCCGGCACGTTTTCACTGTTCGGCGGCGAAAACCACGCGGAGGCCGGGCAGAAGGTCGGGAGCGTCATCGAAGCGCCGGCGATCTACGCGGGCTGCACCGCTCAGGAAAATCTCAAGCGCTTTTCGCTGCTTTCAAACCGCGGAAGCTCGGAAACGCTCTCCGACAGGGAGATCGCCGAGCGGCTGGAGCTCGTCGGGCTCGGCGACGTCGGCAAAAAGAAGGCCGGTCATTTTTCGCTCGGCATGCGGCAGCGTCTCGCGATCGCGATCGCCATGCTCGGCGACCCGGAATTTCTCGTGATGGACGAGCCGGTGAACGGTCTTGATCCGGAAGGCATCCGCGACGTCCGTGACACGATCAAGCGTCTGAACCATGAAAAGGGCGTCACCTTCCTGATCTCGAGCCACCTCCTCGACGAACTGTCGAAGACGGTCTCCCGCTACGGCATCATCGACAACGGCGTCCTGCTGGAAGAGATCGACGCGGATGAGCTCGCGACCCGCTTCCGGAGGAACGTTTCATTGACGGTCAACGATCCCGGCCGGGCAATCCAAGTGTTTCATGAACTGCTGCCCCGGCAGGAAGTGAAGGCGGAGGGCGCGGTCGTGACGGTCTTCGGCCGTGAGACACCCGCCGCCGTATTGAACCGCATGCTCGTCGAGCACGGCGTCGAGGTCGGCGCGCTGATGACCCAGACCAAGGACATCGAGGACTATTTCATTGAAAGGATCGGTGGCTGAGATGGGAAACCTTATACGATTTGAATTTCGGAAACTCTATCAGGCGCGCGTCTTCTACATCGGCGCGATCATCCTTGTCGGCATCATTCTTTTAATGATGGGCGTGCAGAAACTGACGGAACTCGGGCTGGAAGGCGCGGGCCTCTCCTTCTCGGAGCTTGACGTCGAATACGACGTCGATTCCGATCCGGGGCTCCTGGCCGGCTTTGCCGCTTACACGGGCTCCGGCTCCGGCCGCACCTGGCTTTTGTCGGCGCTTTCCAACATGTACGTTCCGATCGCGTTCGGCGTGTTCATCGCGGTCTTTTTCTGCGGCGACTTCGGAAACCACACGATCCGGAACGTCATCACGAAGGGCTATTCCCGCGTGGAGATCTTCTTCGCGAAATACCTGGTCTGCCTGACCGCTTCGATCCTTTACGCGCTGCTCGGCTTCCTCACGGGATTCGGCTTCGGAACGCTCTTCTGGAAGGTCGGCTCGTTTGAAGTCTGGCCGGTGTTCCGGCTGCTCGCCGTCCAGCTCGTCGTGATCGCCGCGTTCAATGCCTTCTTCTGCTTCTTTGCCGCATTGCTCCAGAAGACGGCCGGCGCGCTGATCGTCGCCATCGCCGGTCCGCTCGCGTTGTCGATGATCCTGATGATCATCGAGCTCATTATCGCGGCAAACGGAAAGGAAGTGAACATCTCCGCCTGGTGGATCGGACGCTTCATGACCGCGATCAGCTATATCAAGGCGCCCGTGAAGGACATTCTCCGCTCGCTCTTCGGGTCGCTCGGCTACATCGCCGTCTTCACGGCCGGCGGCGCGCTCGTTTCGAGGAACCGGGAGCTTTAAAAGATACTTGGCCGAAAGGACACCGGGAAGAATCAAGGGATAAAATCATGCAATCATGATAGAACATTTTATTACATCAAGGAGGATTTTATGAACAAGTACGCAGGTACCAAAACCGAACAGAATCTGCTGGCCGCATTCGCGGGCGAGTCCCAGGCCCGGAACAAATACACCTATTTCGCTTCCGCCGCAAAAAAGGAAGGCTACGAGCAGATCAGCGCGCTGTTTTTGAAGACGGCGGAGAATGAAAAGGAACATGCGAAGCTCTGGTTCAAGGAGCTCGGCGGCATCGGCAACACCGCGGAGAACCTCGCGGCCGCCGCGGACGGTGAGAACTATGAATGGACCGACATGTACGAAGGCTTCGCGAAGACGGCCGACGAGGAAGGCTTCCACGAACTTGCGGACCGCTTCCGCCTGGTCGCGGCCATCGAAAAGGCGCACGAGGAGCGTTACCGCGCGTTGTTAAAGAACGTCGAGACCGCAAAAGTCTTCGAGAAGAGCGAAGTCAAGGTCTGGGAATGCCGGAACTGCGGACACATCGTCGTCGGCACCAAGGCGCCCGAGGTCTGCCCCACCTGCAATCATCCTCAGTCCTATTTTGAACTGCGGGAAGAAAACTATTGATCCGGGAGGTTCACGATGAAATACATTTGCACGATTTGCGGATACGTATATGATGAAGACCTGGGCGATCCCGACAGCGGCATCGAGCCCGGCACGAAATGGGAAGACGTTCCGGACGATTACGTCTGTCCGCTCTGCGGCGTCGAAAAGGGCAGTTTCAAGGAAGATTAAGTCTTAAAACAACAAAACAAAAGGACAAGAGTTGAACCGGCTCTTGTCCTTTTATTTATGCGTTTTCGGCGCTTCTTCAGAATTTCATGCCCTTGAGGACGATCGTCTTGACCTTTAAGAATTCCTGGAGCGTATACATCGAGCCCTCGCTGCCGACGCCCGAATATTTATGTCCGTTGAACGGCTGCTGACACAGGCGGTAGTTGCCGTTCGAGCCGATGACGCACGCGCCCGCGTCGACGCGGTTCGCAAAGAAGAACGCGTCCTTCATGTCGGACGTCAGGATCCCCGACGACAGACCGTATTTCGAGTTGTTCGCGATCCTGACGGCGTCTTCGATCGTATCAAATGCGATGACGGCGTACACCGGTCCGAAGATCTCCATGTCCGTCGCGACGTCCGCATTCTCGGGAACGTCCGCAAGCACCGCGGGCGACACGAAATTGCCTTTTTGATCGCCGAGCGGATAGACGCGCCTGCCGCCCGTCACGAGCCTTGCGCCCTGTGAAACAGACAGCGCGACCTGCCGCACGATGTCGTCCGCGGCGCCATTGTTGATGACGGGACCGATCTCGACGGACGGATCGGACGGATCGCCGAGCTTCAT
>CAMZDH010000080.1 GCA_947305345.1 uncultured Lachnospiraceae bacterium
ACATTTCCAGTCTGTGCGAACGTTTCGGTGTATTCGGTAAATGCGCTGCAGTTCAGCCGTATTTTGTGGTCAAACACCGTTGAGCCGTCCTGACCGTTCAGATTAAAATAACTGTGGTTTGTAAGATTCAGAACCGTCGGTGCATCGGTTGTTGCCTGATAGGTGATTTCCAATGCGTTATCTTCGCATAGATGATAGCGCGCTTCCACACTGAGATTCCCGGGATAACCTTCTTCCATATCCGGACTCAAATAACGAAGGATCAGTGTTCCGTTATCCTCGGACGCTTCAAACATTCTTTTGTTGAAGATGCCGTGAACATGATTGCTCTCTCCGGGGCTGTTTTGAAGCCGGTATTCTTTGCCGTCAAGAACAAAACGGGCGTTTCCGATCCGGTTGGCATATCGTCCCACGAGTCCGCCATAGTAACATGACCCGTTCTCATAAGATTCGACATCGTCATATCCGAGAACGACATCGACCGGCGTACCTTTGCGGTCCGGGACAATGATACTTTGAACCGTAGCGCCGAAATCGAGCATCGTGACGCGCATACCGTTTTCATTGCGTAGATCAAAAGCGGTTACCTTTTGACCGGCTTTTGTATAACCGAATTCTTTTGAAGAAATACTGATCATTATAATCTCTCAAAAACCCAGCTTATTGATCTTGATGATCTCCGCGCCATTATTGAAACGTCGCACTGCGCCTCATATTTGCCAAGCCCCTATCCGGATATTTGATCCTTAATATATTTTGTTTTATATAATATATTTCAACCCGGAAGTCAATATGTAAAAACTGATTTTTTGTAGAGATGATGTGGAGATGTCAAACAATAAGTAACAGCTTTCGCAAAAGAAACAGCGATACAATGTCCTTGCCTTTAAGACGTCTCCGTGACTTTGTTTGAAATGCGGAAGCCGAGACAGATTTTTGGGATGCTGCTGGACTGTTAATTATATACCTAAAGCTGGTTTTTTCTAAGCGTCTAGTCGGTGATCACCTGATCGACCGGCTGGTCGAAATCGTCTCGCGGAAGCGGTTTCGAAAGGATCTGTTCCCGGAAGGCGAGCCCGATCCTTTTCGCGTCCGTCTTCGGAAGAAAGCGGTCGTAAAAGCCTTTTCCGTACCCAAGCCGGTACCCCTGTTCGTCGAACGCAACGCCCGGGACGATCAGGAGGTCGATCGTTTTCGGGTCGATGCGCTTTTCTTCGTTTCCGTCCGGTTCCGGCACGCCGAAGCGGCTTTTTACCAGCGGTTCCTCTCCGTCGATCCTGTAAAAGACGAGCTCGTCCCCGCAGGTCTTCGGGAGCGCGACGCATTTTCCGAGAAGGAGCGCGCGGGTCATGAGTTCTCCCGTCTCCACCTCGGAGCGGATGCTAAAGTAGCACGCGACGGTCTTCGCCTGCTGAAACGCTTCGGACTTCAGGACCTTTTCGAGGATCCTAAGCGACTTCTCGTGCCGGAGCGCTTCGGGAAGCGCGTCGCGGCGCGAAAGCGCCTCCATGCGGATGGTCTTTTTCTCGTCTAACATGATAGCGTCCTCACTCGCGGCTTGACCGCAGTTTCAGATCCAGCGTCATCATAAGCTTCGCGAGCGGGACCGTGAGGAAGCCGATCACGAAATTGCTGATGCCGTGAACGAGGTCGTAGGGGAAACCCGCCGCGATCCATGCGAGCGTCTGTTTGAAATTCAGGTGGAAAAACAGGGCCTGCATCGGAGAAAACAATGTCCCGAACAGGAGCCCGTGCAATAACCCCAGCACGGGGTAGATGAACATCCGGGGCTTCCAGCCGACTTTTTTCGGGATCAGCATCACCGCGCCCCAGAGGATGAACCAGATGTAAAGATACGGCACCCACCAGGCCGTAAAGCCGAAAAAGATGCCCTCCAAGAGAATGTAGACGCTGATCGAGGCGATCGCCTTCACGCGGTAGACCGTCGTGACCGCCATGATGAACAGCGCGATGAGGTGAATGTTCGGGAGGGACGACATGGCGAGCTTGGAGGCGAACATCAGCCCGCCAAGCAGCGCGAAGAGGGCAATCTCCGTCACGGTCAACTGCCACTTTTTCATCTCGTACCTCTCCTGAAACGTTCCTTAAGCGTCTTTTAAGAACGCCTTGTAGGCCTTGACCGCCTCGTAAACGTCCGATTTCGACGTCGTCTCCCACGGCGCGTGCATCGATAATACCGGCACGCCGGAATCGATGACATTCATGCCGTAGGCCGCGGAAATGTAGGCGATCGTACCGCCGCCGCCTTCGTCGACGCGGCCGAGCTCCGCCGTCTGATAGCGGACGTCGTTGTCTTCCATGATCTTCCGCATCTTGGCCATGTATTCCGCGTTCGCGTCGTTGGAGCCGGACTTGCCCCGTGCGCCTGTGAACTTATTGAAGCAGACGCCCTTGCCGAAATAGGCGGAATTCTTCTTTTCCATAACGCGCGGGAACTGCGGGTCGAACGCCGCGGACACGTCGGAGGACAGCATGTTGGAACGCTGCAGCGCCCGGCGGACGGCGATGTCGCCGACAACGCCCATCGCGTTCAGGATCTCCGCGACCGCATTTTCAAAGAACATCGAATGCGCGCCGGTCGCGCCGACGGAACCGATCTCTTCCTTGTCAGTCAAAAGGCAGACGCCTGTCCGTTTCAATGCCTGCGTTTCCAAAAGCGCGACCGCGGACGTATAGGCGCAGACCCGGTCGTCCTGGCCGTAGCCCAGGATCATACTGCGGTCTAACCCTGCGTCCCGCGCTTCACCGGCCGGGACGATCTCGAGCTCCGCGGAGATGAAATCGTCTTCGTCGACGTCATAGCGGTCCTTGAAAAATTTCAGGATCGTCGCTTTGACCGCGTCCTTTTCGGTATCCGGGAGCGGTTTGGAGCCGACGAGAATGTCGAGTTTTTCGCCGTCAAACGCTTCCGCGACCGGCTTCGTCATCGACTTATGCGCGAGGTGCGGCAGAAGGTCCGTGATCACAAGCGCCGGATCGTCGTAGCCGTCGCCGATCGAGACATCCATGACGGTCCCGTCCTTCTTCACGATCACGCCGTACATCGCGAGCGGCAGCGCAAGCCACTGGTACTTCCGGATGCCGCCGTAATAATGCGTGTCAAGGTACGCGAATTCCGTATCCTCGTAGAGCGGCACCTGCTTGATGTCGATCCGAGGGGAATCGATGTGCGCGCCGAGGATGTTCATGCCGTTTTCAAGCGGCTCTTCGCCGATGAGGAAGAGGGCGAGCATCTTCTTCATGCCGAGCGCGTAGATCCTGTCGCCGGGCTTCACGGTCTCCTTGTTCGCGATGATCTCGTTCAAGTCCCGGTAGCCGGCCGCTTCCGCCATCATCACGAGGTTTTCCGCGCATTTCCGTTCGGTCTTTGAGACCGAAATGAACGCCTTGTAGCTGGTCGACAGACGCTCGAGCTGGTCGACTGCGTCCGAATCATAGGACAGCCACGCATTCTTCTTTTCTTCCATCGTCAGATCCTCCTGGTTTCCTCCCGAAGCCATTCGCGCTCGTCGTCCGTTAAATACGGGGCGATCGTCGCATAAACGGTTTCGTGATAGTTGTTTAATGTTTCTCTTTCTTTTTCCGTCAGCATTTCGGGAATGACGGCCTCAAGCTCGATCGGGCAGAACGTCAGGTTCTCAAAATACATGAACTGTCCGTATTCGGTCTCCTCGCCCTTCCTGGCGGCGAGCTCGCTTTCAATGCGGACACCGAACTTGCCGTCAAGATAGATGCCGGGCTCGTCGGTCGTGACCATCCCTTCTTCCAGGACCGCATTGTCGTCCCGCTCCGGCACGACCCGGTAGCGGAAGCCGTTCGGCGCTTCGTGAACAGCGAGCAGATACCCGACGCCGTGCCCCGTGCCGTGACGGTAATCAAGGCCGCGCTCCCACAGGGGCTCGCGTACCAAAAGGTCAAAGTTCAGGCCCGAGCAGCCGTAGTGGAACTTAAGCGGGAGAAGCGATAAATGACATTTTAAGACCAGCGTGAACATCTCCCGTTCCTCGTCGGTCAGTGGCCCGAGCGCGATCGTCCGCGTGATGTCGGTCGTGCCCTCCAGATAATGCCCGCCGGAATCGCAAAGAAGGAAACTCTCGGGCTTCAGTTCCTTATTCGTCTCCTCCGTCGCGGAATAATGCACGATCGCGCCGTTTTCCTTATAGGCGGCGATCGTCTCGAAGCTCAAGTCGACGCAGTGCTTCATCGAGCGGCGGAACGCCTCCAGCTTGTCGGCGGCCGAGATCTCCGTCAGTTTTTCACGGCCGATCGCGTTTTTCAGCCAGTAGATCCACTTGACCATCGCGACGCCGTCCTTCACGTGAGCCGCGCGGATGTTCATGAGCTCCGTCGGATTCTTGATCGCCTTCATCCGTACCGTCGGGTCCGTCTTTTCAATGCGCTTCGTTCCCGAAAGGAGCCGGTACAGGCGGTCGTTCACCTTGTCGGGGTTTAAGAGG
>CAMZDH010000081.1 GCA_947305345.1 uncultured Lachnospiraceae bacterium
CGCTTTACAGCTTCAATACAGATTTGTCAGTTTATTGTCTGATTATCAATACCACAGTCTCCACATGCACCGTTCCCGGGAACATGTCGACCGGCTGGACCGCCTGAATGCGGTAGCCGCCCGCGCACAGGATCTTCAGGTCCCTTGAAAGCGTCGCGGGGTCGCAGGAGACGTAGACGATCCTCGCCGGCGAGATCCGCAGCATGGTTTCGAGACATTCGGGATCACAGCCTTTCCGGGGCGGGTCGACGACGATGACGTCGACGGCTTCCGACGGATTCGCTTCCCGCCAGGCAGGAAGGACTTCTTCAGCTTTTCCGGTAAAGAATTCGGTATTGACGAAGCCGTTCTCCGCGGCGTTCCGGCGGGCGTCTTCGACGGCCTGCGGGACGACTTCCACGCCGTAGACCTTTTTCGCGCGGCGCGCGAGGAACAATGAGATCGTGCCGATGCCGCAGTAAAGATCCCAGACGGTCTCGCCGCCGGTCAGGGTCGCAAATTCGAGTGCCTTTTTGTACAGCACCTCCGTCATGACCGGATTGACCTGATAAAAACTGTTCGGCGAGATCAGGAAGCGCACGCCGTCGAGCTCGTCGGCAATGAATGCGGGACCGTAGATGCTTTTTGTGACCGGCCCGAGGATCGCATTGCCGAAACTGCGGTTCTGATTGACCGAGAGCGAGACGAAACGGGTGTCGCCGGTCTTCGTCGCGAGATTTTTCAGTTCAAATGCGAGCACCTCCCCGAACGGGAGCGTGTCGCCGTTCACGACGACCGTCACCATCAGCTCGCCCGTCGAAAAGCCCTTCCGGATCAGGAGGTGCCGGATCAACCCCTCGTGCGTCTCCTCGCGGTAGACCGGGATCTTATAATGCTGAACGTGCCGCTTCACCGCCTTCACGACGTCCGAAAAGATCTCGGGCATCAGAATGCAGTCGTCCGCCTCCACGATGTCGTGCGTCCGCCCCGCGTAGAAGCCCGTCAGGAGCCGGCCGTCCTTGCCGATGCCGAACGGCACCTGCGCCTTGTTCCGGTAGCGGAGCGGATCCTGCATGCCGAGGGTCTTCCGGACGAGGACCGCATTCTCGGAAGCGGCCGAAGGCTCGTCCTCCTCCGTCACCGCGTCAAAGCCGCCGATCCGCTTCAGGTCCTCCGCGATCTTTCGCTGCTTGAACTGGAGCGCTGCCTGATACTCCATCTCGCGGATCTGGCAGCCGCCGCAGGCGCGGGCGACCGGGCAGTCCGCCGGGATCCGGTCAGGCGACGGCGTGACGACCGAAAGGAGCTTCGCCCATCCGTAATTCTTTTTCAGTTTCATGACACGGCATTCCACCGTATCACCGGGCACCGCGTCCTTGATGAAAAGGGCGAAGGCATCCACGTGCGCGATGCCTTCACCCTCTGCCGTCAGATCGGTCACGGCGATCTGGAAAATATCGTCGTTTTTCATCGTTTACTGCCCGTCCCGGGAGGTCCGCCGGATGTTCGCGTCCAGGAACCGGTTGAGTCCTAAGAATTCCTGCGTCGGATAACGGTCGAATTCCTCGATCATGATCTCCATCTTGGCGTCGGTATCGTCCGCAAAATGCAGTGCCAGCGCCTCAATGAGCGACGGCCGCTTCGGGGAACCGTATTCCGGCTGTCCCTGGTGCGTCAGAATGCAGTGCAGCAGCTCCGTTTCCAGCTTTTTCGGGAAATCTCCGATCTTGTCGATGCGCTCCTTCACCATCTGATAACCGATCACGATGTGACCGATCAGCTGCCCTTCGTCCGTGTAGTCGTTCGTCGGGAAGGGGAAAAGCTCGCGCGTCTTGCCGATGTCGTGGAACATTGCCGCGGCAAGGATCAGATCCCGGTTGATCACCGGATACTGCTTGGAAAGGAGGTAACAAAGCTGCGTCACGCGGAGCGTATGCTGCAGAAGGCCGCCGATGAACGCGTGATGCACGGTCTTTGCCGCGCTGTGTTTTTTGAAAGTCTCAATGAACTGCGGATCGTCGACGAAGAACGAATCCACGAGCTGCCGGAGCTTCGGCTGCTCGATCTTGTCCTTCAGTTCCATCAGCTGCTTGTACATGTCGTCGGCGGAAAGCTCCGAGGACGGCAAAAAGTCTTCCGGATCGTATTCGCCCTTTTCCGCGCGGCGGACGCGCCGGACGTTCGCCTGCAGCGCGTTGTTGAAGGTCGTGATGTCCGCTTCCGCGAAGATGAACTCATTCTCCTCAAAATGCCCGATCGCGTTGTTCAGGTCCCAGACCTTGCCGTCGAGCGTCCCGGTCCGGTCCTGAAGTTTCAGGGCGTAATAGTTCTTGCCGGTCTTGCTCGTCTTCATTTCCTTCGTTTTGCAGAAAAAGATCTGCGAAAGATGCTCCCCTTCCTGCATGTCTCTGATATAGGTCATATATGATCCCTTCTACCCTTTTCGGGAATGATGTTCAATGCGTTACGGCCGCGCCCCGAGCGTCCCGGTCAGCGAAAGCACCTGCGCGTTATCGCCGACGCCGCGGGCGACTTCGATCTCAACGGTGTCTCCCGGTTGAGCGCGGTCTAAGAACATCTGCAGCGCCCGCACGTTGGACACGTACTGCGCGTTGATCCGGACAATGCGGTCGCCCTGCTGGATGCCCGCGAGAAAGGCGGGGCTCTCCGCGACGGTTTCCGAGACGTAAAGGCCCGGCTGCACGTTGTAGGGCGCCGCCTCGGCGGTGCTGATGCTCCGGCAGCGCACACCGAGGTACGCGGTATCGCGGTTCAGGCAGAGGTCCTCGATGATGTATTTTAAGGAGCTGATGCCTGCAAAGATCGCGACGGGGGAGTCGCCGGCCGCATAATCCGAGACCCAGCCCACGACTTCCGCATTTTCATTGAAGATCACGGCGGAGCCGCCCTGCTCCCGCGCCATGTTCGTATAATACCGCTGCCGGAAGCCGTCCAATATGCCCTCCACGGCGCCGACGGAGATCACGCGGCCTTCATCCAATGCAATGTAATGTTCGAACGGAGCACCTGCCAAGAAGACCGGCTCCGAATTGGTCAGCACTTCGGAATTGCCGAGCGAAGCGACCTGGATCGGGCGTTTCAGCATATTTTTCGGAAGCCGCACGATGCCGAGCCCGGTCTCCTGATCCGTCAGGAACAGCGTCGTTTCGTACACGGTGCTGTTCACGGCGACCTCGACCTCCGCGCCGGGCAGCGCGTCCTGCGCGTCGATCAGAATGAAGAGGATCGAATCGGTCTCCATGACCGCAATGCCGAAGGTCTCCCGGTGGGAGACGATCTCGGCACCGAACCAGTCTTCCCCGGCGGGCTGCATCATCGTGACGCGGACGATGCTGTTCTTCACCGCCTCATAGATGGTTTTGATCGTCGGGGGCTCAGTCTCCTCTTCCGTCGTTTCCTCCGGCGTTGCCGACTCTTCCGTGTTCTCCGTCTCGACCGGATCTAAAATGTCCTCGCCGGCGGAGGGCGTTTCTTCGGTCTCGTCAAAGTTGCCGGGGTCGTCCCGCGAAAAGACTTCAAGCGCCGGCTCCGTCACCGCATTCGGCTTTCCGAGCACGTTCTGGCTGACAAAAAAAGTCACGCCTGCAGCCGCGCCGAACAAGACCGCCAGCACGACGGTCAGCACGATCAGAAGAATGATGCGTTTCGTTTTTTTCTTCGGAACGATCTTTTCGCGGATGAAAGGACGGTCCTTCTTTTCATTGGGTTCGCTCATAGTTGAATTATAGCGGAAACCCTACGAAAATTCAACAGAATAAAGGTCTTCGCTTGCGACATTTTCGGCTTTGGTGTATAGTGAATACATGAACGAAAAAGTCCTGTCCGTTTTGGAATATCATAAGATCATCGCGATGCTTTCCGCGAAATGCGCGACGCCGCTCGGCACGGCGGCGGCAGAGGCCCTTGTGCCGATGGCCGAGCGGGAGAAGATCGAACAGGCCGCGACACAGACCGAGGACGCGTTGACGCGCCTGCTCCGCTTCGGCCCGGTCTCGATGTCCGGCGCGCGGGACATCCGCGATTCGCTGCTCCGCTTGAAGATCCAGGCGAACCTTTCGATGCCGGAGCTTTTGAACATCGGCGTCGTCTTAAAGACGGCCGCGCGGGTCAAGGCCTACGGCTCAAAACATGAGGCGGAGTCCCTGGAGGATTCCCTGTCGGCGTCTTTTGCCGCATTGGAGCCGCTCGTCTCGTTTGAGCATGAGATCGAGCGTTGCATTCTCTCCGAGGACGAGATGGCGGATGACGCAAGTCCGGCGCTTTTCTCCGTCCGCCGGAAAAAGAAGGTCGCGGCGGAAAAGGTCCGCTCAGAACTCAACGCGTTCATCGTCTCCGGCGGCGCGTACCTCCGGGAAAACATCGTCACGATGCGGAACGGGCGCTACTGCCTGCCGGTCAAGAACGAATACCGCACGCAGGTGCCGGGCATGATCCACGACGAATCCAGCACCGGCTCCACGTTCTCGGCCCGC